>VAYL01000058.1:11550-25432 GCA_005884305.1 Actinomycetota bacterium | reverse complement strand
GCGGCGATCGCGATCGCCGGGGTCACCTGGGCCCTCATCGGCTACTCGCTGGCGTTCGACGGTACGGCGTTGCTGCTCGGCGGGCTCAACCACGTCGCGCTTCACGATGTCGGCTTCACACCGCGGGAGGGGACCACGATCCCACAGCTCGTGTTCTTCGCCTTTCAGGCGACCTTCTGCATCATCACGGTCGCGCTGATCGCCGGCGCGGTGGTCGAGCGGATGAGATTCGGCGCGTTCCTCGTCTTCGCGGCGGTGTGGTCGATCGTCGTCTACTCCGTGCTCGCGCACTGGTCGTTCGGCGGCGGCTGGTTGACCCAGAACGGGCTGCTGGACTTCGCCGGCGGCGTCCCGGTTGAGATGGCGTCGGGGTTCTCGGCGCTCGCGGCGGCGCTGGTGGTCGGGGCGAGAAAGGACTATGGCCGCCAGGCCCTGCTGCCGCATAACGCCGTCTACGTCCTAGCCGGTGCGGGGTTGCTGTGGTTCGGTTGGTTTGGGTTCAACGGGGGCAGCGGCTTTTCGACCGGCAACAGCAGCGTGCTCGCGTTCACGAACACGCTGCTGACGCCCTGCTGCACCCTCGTCATGTGGTTCGTGCTCGATCTGGTTCGCGGGCGCAAGGTCACGGCGATCGGCGCCGCGACCGCGATCATCGTCGGCTGCGTTCTGATCACGCCGGCGGGGGCGTTCATCAGCCCGGCCTGGGCCATGGCGCTCGGCGCGGTCGGTGCGCTGCCCTGCTACGCGGTGATCGTGTGGCGGCCGCGGACCCGGGTTGACGAGACGCTCGACGTTCTGGCGGCGCACGGCATGGCCGGCTTCACCGGCATCCTCTTCATCGGTTTCTTCGCGCAGCTCGCGTGGAACGGCGCCGCCGACGGCCTCGTCTACGGCAACGCAAGCCAGCTCGGCGACCAGGCGCTCGCGGCGGCGGTCGCCCCCGCGTATGCGTTCACGGTCACCTACGTGTTGCTTCGCGTGATCGGCTTCCTGATGCCGCTCCGCTCGACCGAGCGCCAGGAGGCGCTCGGGATGGACGTGATCCACCACGGGGAGGAGGCATACGCCTCCGGCGAGGGAGCGATCCTCGTCACGCCCGAGGCGGGCGTCGAGGCCGAGGTCCCCGTCAGCCCGTAGGGGCCGCTACGCGGCGACGGCCTGGTCGGCGGCGGTGTCCCCGGCGCCCGGGCCGCGGCTGAAGGCCATCCGGTCGTCGACCGGCCCCCGCTTGAGCAGACGGATGTCGCGGAAGTAGTTCTGGTGGAGCCGCCAGGGGAGGGACTGCGCCTGCTTGGGGAGCTGGTCGATCGAGCGCATCACGTATCCGGACCGAAGATCGATGATCGGGTCGGTGGAAAGCGACGGGTCCGGAGGCTGCGGCGTGGCAATGGCGTACCCGTTGCGGTCCATGTAGGCGAGCAGCCGGCAGACGTACTGCGCCACGAGATCGCACTTGAGGGTCCACGAGGCGTTGGTGTACCCGAGTGCCATCGCCAGGTTCGGCACCCCGGAGAGCATCAGCCCCTTGTAGGCGACGCGCTCGGAGAAGTCGACCGACTCGCCGTCGACGACGACGTCCATGCCGCCCAGCAGCAGGAGGTTGAAGCCGGTGGCGGTGACGACAATGTCGGCCTCCAGCTCCTTCCCTGACTCGAGTTCGATCCCGCGCTCGGTGAAGGTCTTGATCCGGCCGGTGACAATCGATGCACGACCGGCTGAAATCGTCTCGAAGAGGTCACCGTCGGGGACGAGGCAGAGCCGCTGGTCCCACGGCTCGTAGGTCGGGTTGAAGTGGGTGTCGACGTCATAGCCCTCGGGGAGCTGGCGTTCGGTCATCCGGCGGACGAGGTTGCGCGCGAACCGAGGGGCTTTGCGTGCGACGTTGTAGGCCGCTATCTGACGCAGGACGTTCTTCCAGCGCACGATCGCGTATGCCGCGCGCTCGGGAAGCCGCCGGCGCAGCGCTTGGGCGACGCCGTCGCTCCCCGGTAGCGAGACCACGTAGCTCGGCGAGCGCTGGAGCATGGTCACGTCCGCGGCACGGTCGGCCATCGAGGGAACGAGCGTGACGGCGGTTGCGCCGCTGCCGATCACGATGACCCGCTTGCCGTCGTAGTCCAGATCCTCGGGCCAGTGCTGGGGGTGGACGATCTGGCCCCGGAACCGATCCGTGCCTTCGAAGTCAGGCACGTAGCCCTCGTCGTAGCGGTAGTAGCCGGTGCACGCGAAGATGAAGTCGCAGGTGAGGTGCAGCGTCTCGCCGGTGTCAGCGCGCTCGACCTGAACGGTCCAGTGTGCATCCGCGGTGGACCACACCGCCCTCGTGACCCGATGGCCGTAGCGGATCGCTTCGTCGATGCCGTATTCGCGGGCGGTGTCGCGGATGTAGCGGAGGATCGAGGGGCCGTCGGCGATCGCCTCCGGCTCGGTCCACGGCCGGAAGGAGTAACCGAGCGTGAACATGTCCGAATCGGAACGAATGCCGGGATAACGGAAGAGGTCCCACGTTCCGCCCATGTCCTCGCGCGCCTCGAGGATCGCGAAGGTCTTGCCGGGCAGCCGGCGCCGCAGATGACACGCGGATCCGACGCCGGAGAGCCCGGCGCCGACGATCAGGACGTCGACGTGTTCGGTCGGCTCGTTGGATACGGCGCTCACGAAACGTGAGGGTATGCGGAAGCGCCAAGCGCATGGCGGCTACGCGCAATCGTGTGCGCTGCGTCACACATCTGCGATCGGGGAAGACCCGATTTGGGCTTAGACCGCGTCCGGAACCTCGACGGCGCCCTCGACGAGCAGCGCGACGGTGAGGGCGTCGATGATCCGCTCCAGATCGTGGCGGCGGGGGTCGAACTCCGCCGCGATTGCGTCGGCCACCTCGGGGTCGAGCCCGAAGTCGCGAGCTGCCCTGAGCGACGCCATGAACCTGAGCGTGGGGAACCGCGGACGCGCGGTCTCAAATCCACTTGCCATGCAGACCCGCTACCCAAAGGCATTCGAGTCATGCCCCAGGGGCGATTTCGGCGTTACTTGAACGGCTGCGCGATCAGCGACGCATACAGCTTCTCGCCCTGCGGCGTGAGGTGAATCTGGTCGTAGGTCAGATCGGCGTTGCCCGCTGCCGCCGAGTGCCAGTCGATCACCGTGGCCTGAGGCCAATCGTCGGCTGCGAACTGCGAGAGCTCGGAGTTCACCTCGCCCTCCCAGGACCGCGGGACCTCGACGTTGACGAGGTAGACGTGGTCGACGTCCTCGAGCGCGTCGCGCAGCTTCGCGAGGTCGTCGAACCAGACGGGGCCGTTGTTGCCGATCTGAATGATCACGTCGCTGGGTAGCCCGACCGCCTCGCGATAGTGTTGGACGACCGCCGGGTAGTCCCACGGCTGGCGCCCCTGCTTGGCGTCGACGATGGCATGGCCTTTGAACTCGTGGCGCAGCGTGTCGACGGCGCCGGCCATGACCGAGTCCCCGATCGCCAGCACCTGCGGGGGATCCCGCAGCGCACCCCCATTCGCGATCTTGCTCTGTGGACTGGCGCTTGCCACCTCGGTGCGCAGCGGCGGCGGGTTGCTGCCAGAGACCAGTCCGCTCCAGCCGATGATTATGACCGTGGCGACGACGCCCGCCGCCAGCGCCGGCCGGCCGACGCCGAGCCACGCCGGCGCGGCCTTCGTGCTGCGGCGTTGCCGGAACGGCTGCTCGACGTAGCGGTATGAGAGGTCGGCGAGCGCGAGCGTCGCGGCGAGCTGAAGGATCACGAGCACCGGGCCGTGCAGCGGCACGTCGATGTTGGGCCGGGTGAGCATGAGGATCGGCCAGTGCCACAGGTAGAAGCTGTAGCTCCGGAGGCCGAGCCAGACGAGGGGCGGCGTCCCAAGCACCGTCCCGAGGCGGGCGGCGGGATGCGCCAGGACCCCGACCAGAAGGGCGGTCCAGAACGCAAGCAGCAGGAATCCTCCGTGGTAGAGGCTGGGATCGAAGTCGTGCACGTCGAGGAAGGTGCGCAGGATCATCACCAGCGCGAGGACGCCGACGCCGTCCAAGATCCACCGCGCTCCGCTACCGGCGATCGGGCGCAGCCGCGACGGATGCCAGACCATCGCGAGCGCAACGCCGAGCAAGAGGCCCACCGCCCGCGTATCCGTTCCGTAGAAAACGCGGTCGGGGCTCGCCGGGTTGAACAGGATGATCATCAGGAGCGTCGAGAGCCCCGCGCCGGCCAGCGCGCCAAGCAGGAGCCGCTGGCGGCCGAACAGCTTCATTCCGGCGGCGAACATGAGCGGCCACAGGAGATAGAACTGCTCCTCCACCGACAGAGACCAGAGGTGGAGGAACAGCGAGGGTCGCGCGAACTGGGCGAAGTACGACTGGTTGCTCAGGACCAGGTGCCAGTTGTTGACGTAGAACAGCGACGCCAGGGCGTCGCCGCGCAGGCTTGGCACGTCGCCGGGAATGAAGATGGCAGCGAGGACGAGCGTCCCGGCGATCATCACCGCGACGGCCGGCAGGAGCCTCCGGGCACGGCGCATCCAGAACTTCAGGACGTTCAGGTGGCCTGCCTGGCGGTACTCGCTGAGCAGGAGGGCGGTGATCAGGTAGCCGCTGATCACGAAGAAGACGTCGACTCCCAGGAACCCGCCGGACATCCAGCCCCCGGTATTCACGTGGTAGAAGAAGACGGCCAGCACCGCGATCGCCCGTAGGGCGTCGATGCCTGGCATATAGGGAAGACGTTTGTCCTGCGGACGTGACATCTGAGGAGGCTCCCCGTACCAGGTGCGGATCAGGGGCACCCGGCGCCTCGTCTGCCTGAGCGGTCGAACCGGATTGAGGGTAACGCGCGCTCAGCGGCGAACCCGCAAGGATACGATCGAGTTCTTGCCCGATCGCCTGTACTTCACCGACTCTGACGAAGCGAACGAGCTGATCGCCACCGACCCGATGGCCCTGCTCGTCGGCTTCGCGCTCGACCAGCAGGTGCCGGTGCAGAAAGCGTTCTCCGGGCCGCTTGTGCTGAAGGAGCGCCTGGGCACGCTTGATCCGGAGGCCCTCGCCACCGCCGACCTCGAACCCAGCTTCCGAGAGCGGCCCGCGATTCACCGGTTTCCGGGCTCGATGGCGCAGCGCGTCCACGATTTGGCGGTCTTCGTGCGCGACCGCTTCGACGGTGACGCGGCGCGAGTCTGGGCGGACGCGGGCAACTCGGACGAGCTTCGCGCGAACATCGAATCGCTGCCGGGGTTCGGGGAGATGAAGGTGAAGGCGCTCGGGGCGGTCCTCGCGAAGCGATTCGGCGTGGACGTGGCGCGCGGCCTGGTGCCGCCCCACCCGACACTCGGGGACGTCGATTCGCCCCAGGCGCTGGCCGACTATCAGGCGGCCAAGCGCGCCCACAAGGCCGAGTGGTCGAAGGCGCGGGCGGCCGGCTAGCTAACCGCGCTCCACGGCGCGGTCGTAGTTCAGCCGCATCATCGCGATCACGTCCCGGACGTCGTCCTCGGTCTCGATCCGCCGCGATGCCGGGCCGATGCGGCCGGGGAAGACGGGGTGCTCGGCGATGCGCCCGTCGTCCCGCAGTTCCTGCCACACGTCCTTCGGGAACGCGAAGTGGGCGGCGTGGTCGCCGTGAAGGTGGCCGATCTCGCGCTTACCGACCTTGAACGCGAACTCGCCGCGCCTTCCGGGACCCGCCTCGACGCCGGGCCACGATGTGACCTCTTGGGTGATCTCCTCCCTGGGGGTTTGAGTCGTTGGCATAGGTTCCTCCTGGTCGGACCGATGGTGCATTCCAGGCTACAAGTTCAAGTGAACTTGAAGTCAAGGGGACTTTGTGATTCGCTTCGCGACATCGCGGAGCTGCTCACGATCAGCGAGGTCTCGAGGCGCAGCGGGGTCGCAGCCTCGGCGCTTCGGTTCTACGAGGACCGCGGCTTGATCACGTCGCAGCGTGCCGGCTCCGGCCATCGCCGCTATGACCGGTCGGTCCTGCGGCGGGTCGCCTTCATCGTGTTCGCCCAGCGGGTCGGCCTCACGCTCGAGGAGATCGGCGTCGAGCTCGAGAAGCTGCCACCCGGGCGCGTCCCCACGCGCCGGGACTGGTCGCGGCTCTCGCGCGGCTGGTCCGAGCGGATCGATCAGCGGATCGCCGAGCTCCAGCGTCTGCGGGCCGGCCTCACCGAGTGCATCGGGTGCGGTTGCCTGTCCCTGGATCGCTGCAAGCTCGCCAACCCCGACGATCGCGCGGCGCGCTTCGGGCCGGGACCCCGCTACTGGATCGGCGACCGGCCGCTCGCCGCTGGCTGAAGCTCAACCGGCCGCATCCGCTGAGGCTCCATCCAATCGAAGCGGCGCGCCGACGATCCGTCGGGATTAGCATCGACGGGCGATGGTTGGAGAGGGGCGGAGGATCGCTCGCCTATCGCGCGGGCTGCCGGTGGCCTTGATTGGGCTGGTCGCCGCCGTGCTCGCCACGCCCGCGGCCGCCCTCAACCTCACCGCGCAGACCAACCGCGGCGGCAGGTGCCACATCCATACGAGCGCGTCTCGAACCGGCACCGTGATCAAGTACGGGGTCAAGGTGAACGACTGCTCGACCCGATTCGGCGTTCGCTACATCGTCAGCCAGGGCGCCCTGTACGACAAGACCGATCAGATACGGGTTGCCGACGGAGACATGGATCGCAAGAAGGGCCATCCGGCGTACTCAAACAGCCGCCGGGTGACCGGGACCGACACGAGCCACGCCTACCAGACCGTGATCGATCTCTCAATCGTGTTGAAGACCCGTCGCGACCGCAGCACGCGCCATCCCGAGCGCTGGCTCGACCCGGGCAAGCGGTGCCGGGTCACGACGACCTGGCACGACGGCGACACGCTCGGCTGCACGCTGAACGACAACCTCGCGCCCGGCTAGAGCGGCCCGGCTAGCGAGCCAGGCGCGCGATCGGCGGCAGCAGGATCCGCTGGAGCGCCGGCGGCGGTGAGCACATCACGGTCTCGTCCCGAAACCGGTATGCGAACTTCGCGAGCCACAGCGCGCCCTTCAGGCTCGTCGGCAGGTTGCGCTCGTTGAAGAGCCCCTCCTGCGCGGCGCGCGAGGCCTCGGTCAGGAATTCCTCTAGGCGCCCGCCGGGGATCACCTTCGCGCGGCCGTGCGCGGGACGTCCGCTGTCGTTTCTCAGCGCATGGCGGACATTGCGAGCCACGACCACTGGCCCATCCCCGGGCCGCAGATCGCGCCCTTAGCGTTCCCTCGACGGCCTCCCAGTGCTCCTCGAGCGACGGGTGAAAGTGCTCCGGGAGAAAGCCGCCCGGCTCGAACCAGGTATGGCCCCACATGAACCCGTCGCCCGGCTCGAATCCGAACGCGACGCGGTGGATGGGGTCGGTGACTCTCTCGAGCCCGCTGCCGTCGCTGGGCGCGTCCGCCGGCCGCCCGTCGGTGGTCTGAGTCGTGCTGGTGCTGGTCGTCATGGCGCGACCTCCGCCTGGTTGCCTCCTCGTCGTCTCCGGTACGTTAGCACTTAAGTTACTCTTCAGTAACTATGGCTGCGACGGGGGAGAGGCGGCGGCTGCCGGTCGCGGAGCGGCGGGAGTTGATCGTCGCGGCGGCCGGCCATCTGTTCGGGGAAGCCGGCTACGACGGGACGCGGCTCGACGACATCGCGGCCGCCGCGGGGGTGACCAAGCCCGTGCTCTATCGCCACTTCGACTCCAAGCGGGACCTGTATCTCGCGCTCCTGCGGCGACACCGCGATGACCTGCCGACGTTCGTGGGTGACGCGCCAGCCGAGGGCTCGCTCCGCGACTGGCTCCGGGCGATCCTGGACCGCTGGCTTGAATACGTGGAGGCGCACGCCTACGCGTGGAGGATGCTCTTCCGGGACTCGGGAGGCGGTCCAGAGGTGCAGGCGGTCCGGCGCGAGGTCCACGCCCGGGCCCGGGAGGTGCTCGCCGACGTGATCCGCTCCGTCGGGCGCGCGCGGATCCCCGCGCAGGAGGCGGAGCCCCTCGCCGAGCTGATGAGCATGGGGATGGCGTCGCTCGTGCTCTGGTGGATGGACAACCCGGAAGCCCCCCGGGGGGCCCTCATCGATGCGATGGCGCGTGCGTGGGCGGGGCTGTTCGCGGATCCCGCCTAGTGGATCAGATCTGAATCTCCTCGCCGACCGTCACGGTGCGGTTCTCGGGCAGGCGGAAGTACTCGATCGGGCTCGCCGAGTTGCGCCACAGCACCAGGAACAGATGCTTGCGCCAGCGGAGGAGGCCGCGGGTGGTGGTGCCGCGCACCAGGGCCGTTCGGGAGACGAAGTACGAGACCTGGTCGAGATCGCATTCGCGCTCCAGGAGGCCGTCCTCGACGGCCAACCGCAACAGCGCCGGGATGTCGGCGGTGTCGTGATAGCCGAGGCGCGCGCTCATGAGCGTGATCCCGTCATCGGGGTCGCCCAGGTCGTCGGCATCCAGGCGGTTGCGCTCGGGGACGTGTGGCACTCGATCGACAATGACCGTCAACACGACGACGATGTCGTGCAGGACGCGGTTGTGCTCGAGGTTGGCCCGCAGCGCCATCGGCGTCGTCCTCGCATCGGCGTTCAGGAACACGGCGGTGCCCGGGACGCGGTCGATCTCGGATCGCTTGGACTTGAGCGCCCGGACGAACTCCTCCAGCGACCCCTCCTTGCTGGCTCGCTTCTCCACCATCGTCTCCCGTCCCCGGCGCCAGGTCGTCAGGACCGTGAAGACGCAGGCCGCGATCACCAGCGGAACCCAGCCTCCGTGGACGACCTTCGTCAAGGTCGACGAGAAGAACGCGAGCTCAACCGTCCCGAAGGTCAGCGCTCCGAGCACGATCAGGCTCCGGCGCGTGCGCCACAGCAGGTGGGCCACCGCGAGGAAGAGGGTCGTGTTCAGGAGGAATGTCCCGGTCACGGCGACGCCGTATGCGGAGCCCAGCGCGGTTGCGGAACCAAACCCGACCACGAGCCCGATCACCGCGACGAAGAGCGCCCAGTTCGCGACCGGCACGTAGATGCGCCCCTCCTGGTGCGACGAGGTGTGGCGGATCGTCATTCGCGGCAGAAAGCCCAGCTGCATCGCCTGGCGGGTGACGCTGAAGGTGCCGGAGATCACGGCTTGGGACGCGATCACCGTCGCCAGGGTCGCCAGGATGACCATCGGGAGCTGTCCCCAATCGGGAACCAGGAGATAGAACGGGCTACGGATCGTGCCCGGGGAGTGGACGATGAGCGCTGCCTGACCCAGATAGTTGAGCGTCAGCGCCGGAAAGACGCAGAAGAACCACGCCCGGTGGATCGGTGAGCGTCCGAACTGTCCCATGTCGGCGTACAACGCCTCGGCGCCGGTGACGGCCAGGACGACGGACCCCAGGGCGATGAACGCCACCCCGGGGTGATCGATGAAGAACCGGACGCCGTAGCTCGGGAGCAGTGCCCTCAGGATCTCCGGGTGGGGGATGACCTCGCCCAGGCCCATCACCGCGATCACGATGAACCAGACGACCATCACGGGGCCGAAGAGGCGGCCTACGAGTCCGGTTCCCAATCGCTGGAGCGCAAACAACGCCGTAAGGACCGCGATGGTGATCGGCACGACCATCTGGTCGATGCTCGGCGCCGCGACCTTCAGGCCCTCGACCGCCGAGAGGACCGAGATCGCCGGCGTGATCACGCCATCGCCGTAGAAGAGCGACGCGCCGAGGATCCCCAGGGTGATGAGGATGATCTTCGCCCTGTGACTCTTGAACCGGGCGCCCTGGAGCAGTGCGGTGAGAGCCATGATCCCGCCCTCGCCGTTGTTGTCCGCGCGCATGACGAAGGTCACGTACTTGACGGAGACGACGATCGTGATCGTCCAGAAGACGAGCGACACGACGCCGTAGACGTCCGCCGTGGTCGTGTGAACCGCGTGGTGATCGGCGGTGAAGACCGTCTGCAGGGCGTAGAGCGGGCTCGTCCCGATGTCGCCGAAGACGACGCCGAGGGCGCCGAGCGCTAGGGCGGCGGCGCCGGTGCGTGCCTTGGATCCGACGGAGCTCGCCATCACGTCGGCGCGATGGACGGCGCCGGGGATCCGCGGTCGCGGAGGATGCCGAAGGCCAGGAGGACGATGCCGATGCCGATCGCGGTTCCGAGCGCGCGCTCACCCGCCGCGTCCACCGCCGACTCGCCCACCGCGTGAGCGAGGATCACGATGTAGATGGTGATCGCGAACGTGAACAACGCGTACTCGAGCCTCAACATCGCGTAGGCGACGGCCGCCGAGATGGTCAGGAGGGCGACGTTGGCCGCGATGTGGCCATCGGTGATCACTGCCAGGCCGGTGGCTGCCGCGAGTCCCGCGGCGGTTCCCGCCGCGCGCATCCAGATTCGCTGGTAGGTCTCAGCACGACCCGAGGTCATCACGAAGAGGACCGTGAGTGGGATCCAGTACCCATGCGGTCCGAGGTCGAGTACGTGATAGGCGCCAACGGCCGCGCCGAGGGCTCCGCCGGACCGAATCGCGTGGCGCAAGCTCGGTGACGAGAGCGACAGGTTTGCGCGCACCGTCAGCGCTGCATCCCGGGCGCCCGCGATCAAGCGGGGGCGCTCGAGCCGGCCCTCGGTGAGCGCCACGATGAGTGACAGCGTCGCCTGCGTGAGAGCCCCGGCCGCGCCGAGGACAAGGATCTGAGGCGTGTCGCCGATCTCCAGCGACAGGCCCTGCGCGATGAGGAGTGCCAGCACGCAGTTGATCGCCGCGACCGCGAGCCGCGGCGACACGGTCCGGCACATGGCGCCGGCGGCGGCGACGACCACCATGGTCGGGACCGCCGTGGCTGCGGAGTCTCCGGTCACGGCGCCGAGGACCGCCATCGCACCGACCAGCGGTGCGACGCCGAGCTGCCACCAGAAGCGCGTCCGCGCGGGCGCGTCAAAGGCGACGAACCCGGTGATCGAGGCGCCGATGGTGATCGCCCCGGTGGACGGCGTCCCGAGCTCGAGCTCGACCAGCGCAGCGATCCCGACGGGCGCAGCGACGAGCAAGCCGCGCCACAGCGCCGGGCCAACACGGCCACGAATCCGCCAGCTGGTCGGAATGAGCGCGATGCGCGGAAGCTAACCCCTCACCCGGAGGGGCAAAAAGCTCGAGTGTGGGTGGAGAGTGCTTGCCGCCTCAGCGGCACAAATGGCACGGCTCGAACGCGCCCGCTCGGGCCAGCGGGACCTCCAGGTATGACGCTGCAGCGGCGTTTCGCTGCACCATGTAGATCCCGCCCGCCAGGTTCGACGCCTGCTTGGGGTTGGGGAGGAGGTGTGGGGTATCGGAGGTCGTCAGCGTGAGTCGCAGCCGGTGGCCCTTCGCGAGCTCGGCGAGCGTCGGAAAGATCTCGACGTCGTAGCGGGTCACCTTGCCCGGCTGCACCGGCTTCGCCGACGATCGCGTGTACGGGTGATACGGGGCAATCGGCTTGCCGTCCGGGGCTCGCCAGGTAAGTGTCGGATCGAGCTTCCGGAATGAGCCGAGCAGGGCGCCGGAGCTCAACGGGGTGGAGGTCCCGTTCGGCGCGACGTCGTCCACGGTTGCCACCAGCTCGACGTCGGGCCGCGTGGAGGTCGCGTAGATCCTGGCGGCGATCGGGCCGTCCACCACCGTCCGGTGCTGAACGGGAGCCGTCGTGTACGTCAGCGCCCCCGGCCCCACCTGCATCGTCCGGTCGTCCTCGGTGCAGCGATCGGGCGGTAGCTGCGCGGTCTCGAGGCCGTATGCGAGGGCCCCCATGCTCCACTGCTCAGTGGCGCGCGAGCATGGGCTCGTAACCCCCGTGATTGCAATCGGATCAGAGCCACCCTTCGCGCTGGGCGCGCTCTCGGCGAGTCGCCCGTCGTTCGTCGAGGGCGCGCCGCTTCCGCTCGGTCCCGGCGCGAGATAAAGCGTCCGTGGCTTGCCTTCGCGGAACGGATAGCTGCCCGTGTCCACCCAGCGGTTCCCGCCGATCACATAGGCGTGGAGCGGCCCGCCGGCATGGGCGATCCCGGTCCGCCTGCCCTTCAGCCAGTGGTCGAACCACGCCAGCTCGATCGGGTAGATCCCGATCCCGGCGCCGGCATCCAGGTGGTACCAGGGACCGAAGAGCAGCTGGTAGCGGCCCGTGGTCCGCTGGTCGGGGCGCATGGGCGCCGCGGTGTCGCGCCCGCGCCAGAGGTTCTGGAGCCCGGAATAGTTCATCGGCCCACCGCGCTGGAGATCCGGTTGCGGACGACCGAGTCGAGCATGCTCCGAGGGCTCCGCTGGCGCCAGTAGCGACCGGCGTATGGCTGATTGCCTCCTGTGAGGACGTTGATCGTCTGCTTTGCGTTGTAGGAGAGAAGCCCGGGGACATGTTCGCTCTCGACCTTGATCAGGTCCGCGAGGTCGGTCGGGTTCTCGATCGCCGGGTTGATGATGTGCAGCCCGCCGAAGATGGTGAACACGACGAGCAGGTCGAACTCGCCGTCGGGTATCCCGCCCATGAACGCGGTGTCGCGGTAGATGTCGTTCGCGGCCACGATCGGAAACAGCGCTCGAAGCGGCGAGTGGGGCCCGAGGTTCTCCGCCGTCAGGAACTGGTCGATCCCCATGTACGAGGGCCCGTAGAGCCCGACTTTGCCGTTGGAATTCGGCAGGTCGGAAGCCCAGCGAACGAGGTGGGCGCCGTCGCGTCCCTGCACGGGGTCGAAGAGCCCGAACGTGCCGTGCGAGTCGCCGGTGCCGCGCACCTCGGCGACCACGTCGATGTAGCCGCGCTTGATGAAGTAGGGGAGCGGGCCCGCCTCGGTCCCGGCCTCGGCGCCAGTTTTGGCCGCTGAACGCGCCGACGGTGTCCTTGCCGTACGGCGTCTGGACCATGATCACCGGGAACCGGCCGCCCGCCGGCTTCCCGCTGGAGGGATCGGTGGGATAGAAGACGTTCGCCCGCAGGACCGTGCCGTCACGCATCGTCACGGGGACGTTGCGGCGCTCGCCGACTCCGTAGCGCGGCTTCTCGGGCTTCCACGCGCCCGCAGCCGGGGCGGCGATCAGCGTGAGGACGACGGCCGAGACGGCGAGCCCGGCGGCAACGGTGCGTCTGCGCCTGGCGGCCACGCCCCTGGCGTCAACCGCCGGCGTGACGCCACGAGGCGAACGAGCTACTCGTCCACCCGGTCCCGGACCCCGAGGGCGCATCCCCGAGGCGCTTGCCCCCATAGACGACGTCGCCGTTGGGCTCCTGGTAGGTGAGCCACGGCATCGTGCCGCGCTGGTCGACGCCGCGCCCGCCGTATTCAGCGCCCGCCACTGCGCGTTCGTGAAGTGCTCCGGGTAGTAGTCGCTGCGGCGAAGCGGCTTGAGCTGGCATTTCTCCTGATCGGTTCTGATGCTCTCGCCCGCGACCGTCGCCGGCGTACCGAACCTCGTCTGCACTTCCTTCAGCCTGCAGACCGGCCCGACGCCCGGAACCGAGACGTGCTCCACACCCGGAATGGACGAACACCGGTCGTGGACGTTGCCGGGTCGATCCTGCGCCACCTTGGCGGTCAGCGAGATGTCGCGGTGGTCACGCGCCACGGCCGACAGCCAGCGGTCCATCGCCTCGAGACCCTCCGTCGTGTACCGCGGATCGCCGATCAGCGGCGTCTGCCCGAACCAGATCACGTGGTTCTTGGGGAAGTGCCCCTCCTGCTGCTCGAGCCGCGCGCGGATCGTGAACGACCGGTATGCGTCGTGAAAGGCGCCGGGATCCGGCCCGCGCAGGTCGATGATCGGCACGCTCGTCAGATTGTTCGTCTCGTTCACGGCGCCGCTGCGGTAGACGTTTCGCAGCGCGGGCTCCGTCGCATCGCTGCGCGCCGCGGTGTGGTTC
>VAYL01000058.1:1071-11538 GCA_005884305.1 Actinomycetota bacterium | reverse complement strand
AGTTATGTCGCCGTCCTGAAGGGCCTTCAATCCGAACTGCACACCGACGTCACCAATCGGCAACCCCGCGAACCCATGGCCGAGCTGCTGCTCGACCGGCGTCCAGTAGCGCTCGGGGCGGGGTCCGAAGACGTTGATCATGTAATCGGCGAGCGTGCACCTGACGCCGTCGGGATTCGTCTGCGCGTTGTAGTCGTCCGATGCGGGGACGCCCGCGCAGCCGCTCGACGGATCGGCCAGCGCGGTCCAGTAGACGGAGTCGAAGATGATCGCGTTGCCGTGGTTCGGGTGTCCCTCGACGGCGGCGATCTGCGCTGGCGTCCAGACGATGCCGGTGCCCCATTTCGACGGGTCCTCGAAGTAGCCCCGGAGGAAGTGGTACGCCGCGAGCTGCTGCCCGGTCGACCACGCATCCGGGAAGGAGCACTGCGGCAGGATCCCCTGGTAGATGCCGGGATAGGCGTTCGCCACCTGCTGCTGAACGAGCGAACCCCCGGAGCAGCCGGTGCCGATGGTGTAGCGCAGCGTCCCGTAGCTCTCGATCAGGTGCTCCTTCGCCATCACGAGCGACTCGGCCTCGGTCTCGAGGTTGCAGTTGTGGCCCGCGTTGTCGAGCGCGGTCGACATCACCGCAAAGCCCATGCCGAGCGCGGTCGTCGGGCTCGAGCCCCCGACCGTGTCGCCGGTGACGCTCGGTGCGTCACCGCTCTGGTGGTCGATACCGCAGCTTGCGCCGTGCGTGATCAGCAGCTTGTGGTTGAACTGCGGCTGCGGGTTCCACGGCTGCCACGGCTTTCCAGGCTGATACAGGGCGGCGATCTTGTACTGATCGCGGTCCTGATAGCCGGTCTCGATGCGGATGATGAACGGGACCGTCTTCCCCGTCTGGGTTGTGGTGCTCGCGACGTCCGAGGGTGGGTTGTCGGGATCGTACGGGTGAAGCTGGCCGTCGACCGACGACTTGTACTCGTACTCGTACGTCGTCGGCGCCTGGCACTTGGGTCGCGAAGAGCCGTTCTGGCAGACCCACGGCCGCACCTGCGGGCCGGAGAACACGGGCCCGCCGATCGAGTGGTTTCGAATCACCGCGCTGTCGCCCCCGACCCCGGGCGCGCTCGCGGTGAGGTCGTTGCGACCGATCTTCAGTCCCTCGAGGCGGCCCTCGTACCGGCCGTTTGCCCGCTTCGCGAACCGGCCCGTCACGTCGCGCCCGTTGAGCGTCATCGTGATCTGGCTTGGCTGCACACTCCCAGGGACCTGCACCGCGACCAGCGCGTCGCCCCCCGAGATCACGTCCGAGCGGTCGGACAGGACGCGTATCGAGAGGTCGGGCGAGCCCACGGCCAGAGCCGCGGCCGGGCACGCAGACGCCGCGCCGACCATGCAGATCGCCAGCATCGCGAGCCGAGAGCGTGTGCCGCTTAGTCCCATCACCTCCGCGATCGCGGAAGGTAGCTCTCAATCGCGGCGCATGCGCCAGTTCTTCACACCACTCGCCCTCCGGGCTCGTTCGAAACACACGCTCGGTCCAGGCTCATTCACCCGGCCTGCGCGATGCTTGCCCGGCGGGCACATGGGAGTACCCTGAGCGGGAGGTTTTCCGGCTATGCACTCATCGCACGGACCAGAGATCAGCGCTTGGAGCGGCGGGATCTGCCTCCTGCTCGGGCTCGCGACGATCACGCACGGCGCCGAGCAGGCCGGCCTCCTCCTGATCGGAGGGGCCGTTCTGCTCTTCGTGTGGGCGGCCTATCTCAGCCGCGCCGGCGGCTAGAGAGGCTGGACGTTTACCGCCCGCGGGCCCTTCGGCCCCGCCTCGGACTCGAACGAGACCTTGGCGCCCTCGGCCAGCGTGCGAAAGCCGTCGGCCTGGATCGCGCTCTGGTGCACGAACAGGTCGCTCGAGCCGTCCTCGGGGGTGATGAAACCGAACCCCTTCTCGTCGCTGAACCACTTCACTGTGCCGGTTGGCATCTATTCCTCCTGGGTTTGTGCTGCGACCGCGGAGGCAGTTGAGCCAACGACGAGAGCGCTAACACTGATTTGCCGGAATTCATTTCCGACCCTATGGATGGGCGGAAAGGTAGCAGGGGCGGACGCCGGCAGGTGTACGGTGACGGCGTTGAGTGGGCGCCGACTCCTCACCGCAGCGCTCGGCCTGGTATCGACAGGTGCCTTCGCCATCTCGCCGGCGGCTGCGACGGCCAGCGAGGTCTCCGCGGCGGCCGGCCGTGGCGAGATCCCCTTCACCGCCTCCACCGACATCTCGGGTGCGGTCACCGGCCACCCCGGCGGCGACGGCGGCGTCACGGTGGACCTGCAGGCTGACCCGTATCCGTACGGGTCGTTCGCAACCCAGGACTCGCAGGCGACGGCGGCCGACGGCTCCTATCGGTTCGGCGTCACCCCGGCGCGTAACACTCGATATCGCGTCGTGCTCAAGGACACGCCCGCGGTGCGAAGCGACACGGTCGCCGTCACCGCCGACGAGAAGGTCACGACGAGCGTGAAGTACGAGACCCCGGGGCGAGCCAGGATCACGATTCAGAGCCGGCACCCGGCGGACCTCAACTGGGGCGGCAAACGGGTGCGCTGGTACCTGTCGCCGGGCTCGCGGGGCAAGCTTCACCGGGTCGAAAGCGGTCACACCAGCACGCCTCGTCCCGCGTGCCGGCCGGGCGGTTCCGATTCGCCGCGTGCTTCCGGGCGAAGTCGCTGGGCGCGATGGATCCTGCGGCCGCGCGACCGCGCTGCGGGCGCCACCGGTTCGGCGGCGGGGCACGCGCCCTGTATGAGGGAACCGGCAAGGCGCCGTTCGGCTATCCGCACCGCAAGAGCATCGAGCGCGCTCGGCGTTACCTGGCCGACCGAGCGGGCGTCAAATCGTTCGCCGTGGTGACGACCCAGGGCCGGCTGTACGGCTCGAGCGTCCACCGCCGCTTCGTCTCAGCGAGCGTGGTCAAGGCGATGCTCCTGGTCGCGTACCTGCGCAAGCTTCATCACGAGCATCGCGGCCTGGACTCCTACAGCCGGTCAATCCTCGACCCGATGATCCACGTCTCCGACAACAACGCGGCGACCAAGGTCTGGTCCATCGTCGGGGACTCACGGCTGCGGCGCCTCGCCAAGCACGCCGGGATGAAGGACTTCTCGATCGAGGGGATCTGGGCGAACGCCATGATCAGCGCCGCCGACCAGGCACGGTTCTTCTTCGACATCAAGCGGCTAGTGCCACACGGGTTCCGCCACTACGCGCTCCATCTGCTCTCGCACATCACGCCGTCGGAGAGCTGGGGCATCCCGGCGGTCGCGCGCCCGCGAGGGTGGAGGGTGTTCTTCAAGGGCGGCTGGCGCGGGACGAGCCGGGGGCAGCTCGTCCACCAGGTGGCCCGCCTCGAGCAGGGGCACGACCGGATGGCGATGGCGGTACTGACCGACGGCGACCCCTCGATGGGCTACGGCATCCAGTCGATCGAGGGGACGGCCGGCCGGCTCCTGCGCGGCCGGCCCTGACGGGCTGAGCGCCGGCGCTACGATCGCAGCATGCGCAGGGCACGGACGCTCCTCGCAATCGTGGCGACCATCGCCGTCGGCGCGCTTCCCGCGGCGCCGGCACTTGCTGTAAGCCCCGGACCGACGCTGTCCGTCAACGGTAGCGCCGACCAGCACGCGATCAGCCCCGACATCTACGGGATGAACCTCGCGTCGGCGGGCCTCGCGAAGCAGCTCAACCTGCCGGTCGATCGGTGGGGCGGCAACACCACCGACACCTATAACTGGAAGATCGGCTCGTCCAACACCGGCAACGACTACTACTTCGAGAACATCCCGGACTGCTTCGACGCGCCGACCTACACCTGCGACGACGGCCCGAAGTACGGCTACCGGGCGTTCGTTCGTAAGGACGAGTCGGTCGGCGCCGACACGCTGATGACGGTGCCGATGATGGGCTGGGTCGCCAAGGACGGCAAGGCCAACCATCCGTTCACCTGCGGCTATTCGAGGTCCGTGTTCGAGAACCAGAAATCGTTCGACCCGTACGACAAAGACTGCGGCAACGGCGAGGAAGTGGGGGGCGGGCTGGTCCCCAGCCAGCCGAGCCGCGACCGGATGCAGATCAACGCCTCGTTCGACGGCGAGTGGGTCAAGAAGCTCCAGAGCCTCTATGGCTCGGCGGCCGATGGCGGTGTGCGCCTCTACGAGCTGGGTAACGAGCCGGCGCTCACCCGGCGCCCGAGACATACGACGAGCTGTGGCAGAAGTCGCGGGACTACGGGTCGGCGGTGAAGGCCGCGGACCCGACGGCGAAGGTCCTCGGCTTCTCCGAGTGGGGATGGCCGAACTACTTCTGCAGCGCGGCCGACCACGTCGAGAACGGCTGCTCCGCGAGCTCGCCGGACCGGGCCAATCACGGCGGTACCGCGCTCGTCGAGTGGTTCCTGCAGAAGCTGCGCGCCTACCAGCAGACGCATGGCACGCGCCTGCTCGACTATCTGGACCTCCACTACTACGCGCAGGGCGGAGACTCGACCGACGTGACCCGCTCGCGATGGGATCCGAATTACACGGACCCCAGCTGGATTGGCGAGAAGATCCGGCTCATCCCGCGGATGAAGCAGTGGGTCGCCCAGGATTACCCGGGCACGAAGATCTCGCTGAGCGAGTACAACCTCTCGGTCGGCGGCGCGATGACCAACGCGCTGATCCAGGCGGACGTGCTCGGCATCTTCGCCCGCGAGGGCCTCGACCTCGCCACGCGGTGGCCCATGGGAAACGACGGGAACCTGATCGCGGACGCCTGCCGCATCTACCGCAACTACGACGGAAACGGCTCGAAGTTCGGCGACACCTGGGTGCGGTCGGCGAGCGGGAACCAGGCCAAGCTCGCCGTGTACGGAGCCCGGCGCTCGGGCGATGGCGCCTACACCATCCTCGTCATCAATAAGACCTCGAACGCGCTCGAGAGCCCGCTGAACCTGTCCGGCATCTCACCAAAGGGCCAGGCCCAGGTCTGGAGGTGGACCGGCGGCGCGATTCAGCACGCGAGCAATCGCACCGTCCCCGCGGCCGGATTCACCGCGATCTACCCGGCGCGGTCACTGACGCTGTACGTGATCCCCGCTTAGCCCGCGTCGGGTGCTGACGTTCCGGCCGCCTGCGCGATGTCCGCAAGCGCCCGCTTCTCGGCCTCGCTGACGCGCTCCCCGCTCATGCCCAGGAACCCCTCGCGGTGCGCCTCGGCGACGCGGCTCGCGACGTTGGCCAGAAAGCGCCGGTACTCCTCGAGCTCCTCGGCCGGTGCCTTCTGCTGAAGGAGACTCACCGCGTCGCGGATGTGCTGGAGCAGACTCGACCGAAGGTCCTCGACGGACTGGAACCGCGTCCGGTCGACCTCGGGCTTCTCCGAGGCGATGTCGTCGAGAAGCTGGCTGGCACCGTGCTCCTTGCGCGCCTCGGCGTAGGCCTTCGCCATCGAGAATGTCTCGCGGATCATCCCGCCGCGGTCGGCCTCGATCACCAGCATCCCGGCGCTCGTCGGCGCCTCGCGCAGCAGCTTCCACTCCTCGTCCGTGTAGTCGGCCTTTGCGGTCATCCGGTCTCCTCTCGGTGATCGTTAACGGCCCTTAGGTTCGCACGGGCGGGCCGCGGGTGAGGCGACGGTCGCCTCACCCGGGCGCGGTGCGGCGATCAGTACCCGCCGCCACCGCCGCTTGAGCCGCCGCCCGAGTACACGATCACCAGCACGACCGCGACTGCGACCGCCAGCAGGACCGCGCCGATAATCCAACCGCGCCAGCGCGGCTGAAACAGCGTGTTCATCGAATCACCTCCTGTGCGGGGTACCGGACACGGCGCGCGCTCGTTCAGGGGCACGTCATGGGCCTTACGCGACGGATGCCCCTTACCGGTTGCGTGGGGCAAATTGCCCCAGTACCGTCCCGCCAGATGAAGGTGCTGCGAATGACGCTCGCCGCAGCGATCGTGGCGCTTCTGGTCCCGGCCGGGGCCATGGCGGCGAAGCTCAGCTACACGCCACCGAAGCCGCTGCCGGGCTCGCCCCCGAAGGGCGACGCGCAGGGCGGGGAGCCGAGCGCCGTCTTCGATCATGGCGGGCGATTCCTCTATCTCGCGGCACCGGGAGGGCCGGGGCCGGGCGGCGACTTCTGGCGCTCGACCCGAGCCGGCCGCGTCGGCACCTTCTCCAAGCCCATCCAGGTCGGCTCGTCCGCCGGCGGCGGTGACGAGGACCTGGCCGTCGGCTACGACCCGAAGCACACCGTGTACCAGATCGACCTCGAGGACCTTGCCGGGTCCGATCTGTGCATCTCGCTGAACCACGGCAAGTCGTTCGAGCCCGACTGCAGCTCGGGCGCGCCGTCGAACCAGACCGACGCTGCCGCCGACCGGCCCTGGATCACCACCGTTGCCGGGCGGCCGAACCTGCTCTACGACACCTACGACGGCCTCGGATTCGGCGGCGGCGCTCCGGAGGTGCAGGTCTCGACCGACCGCGGGCAGTCGTTCACGCCCTGCGGGCAGGTGCTCCAGCCGGGAAGCGACGCCTTCGCCCATTTCAGCCCGACCGGCGCCTTTGAGAACAGCGAGGTGATCGGCAAGCCGGCGGTCGGCGCCAAGGGGGCCTTGTACGTGCCGTTCACCGAGCCGCATCGCACGGGCCAGGTCAGCGATCCCGATCCCACGCCCAGCAACCTTTACCTGGGAATCGCGCGCCACGGGTGCAGCGGCACGTCGTCGACCTTCGTCAACAAGACGATCTTCCAGAACGACAAGGGCGCGGGCTCGAACTTCGTGAGCATCTTCCCGACGGTCGCCGCCGACCCCCCGCCGGGCGCCTGCGCGCCGGCCAGCACGGGCAGGGCGTGTACCTGTTCGTTTCGCGGGACTCGGGACGTCACTTCTCGCGCCCGATCAAGGTGAATCGGGGGGTGCCCCAGGCCGCGCAGCTTCAGTGGATCGCGGCGGGCAAGGGCCGCGGCGAGGCGCTCATCGGCTGGTACGGCTCAACGGCCAGCCCCAACCCGAACAGCAACAAGGGCCGCTGGCGCTACCGCGTCGCCGAGACGTTCGACTACGGGCACACCTTCCTGCGGCACCGCATCAGCAAGCGGCCCACCCATTACGGAAACATCTGCAACCTGGGCGTGATCTGCGGGCCGGACCAGGACCGGACGCTGCTCGACTTCACGACGGTTGCGGTGAACCCGCGGACCGGGTGCGGGTTCACGGTCTTCGGCGGCGATCCGTACAACCGAAAGGACCCGGGGGCCAAGCCGGCAGCCGCCTACACGAGCATCCAGAACGGCGGGCCCTGCCTGACGCGTCCGAACGCCGGACGCCACTTTCGCTGACCGGTAGTCAGGACTGCTCCGGGTCGGCCCGCTCGGCCCGTGCCTGACTTGACTCGATGAGCGCCGTCGGCCGGCCACCGATCGCGTCGCGGACGCGGTCCTTGAAGCGGTCGGTGCGCCGGTGTCCGTAGCGCGCCTCAGTCCGCGCCTGCTTCTCCGGGTTGCGCTCGCCGTAGTAGCGCTTGGCCCAGGGTGAGTTGGGCTTCGCGAGCCGGGCGGCCGCCCACCACGCGAGGGGCGCGATCGCGATCCCCAGCATCCCGTGAAAGAGCCGGAACTTCGAGAACGCGATCATGACCATCGCGAGCTCGAACAAGATGTAGGCGATGCTCGCGACGATGAGCCACGGCGACGCCGTATCGAGGTTCGCCGAGAAGGCTCCCGTCAAGACCAGGCCGACGAACGCGATCGCGATGACCGCCGCGTCGACCGACTGGCGCCCCTCCTCGGACCAGTAGACGTCCTCCAGATGCACCCACAGGGCGAACTCGTCGAAGGTGAGGCCGGCCCCGATACCGAACGCGACCGCCGAGAGCTCAATCCACGGGGACTGCGACTCGTCGACCGCGAACCCGAGCGTGCCTCCGATCAGCATCAGCACGATCCCGAAGACGAGGTGGTGGAGGTGGAGCCCGCTCTCCGTCGTAACGCTGCCCGGCCACCACGGGACCTTCGGGCTGCGCATGAGGCGGGCGCTGGTCCGGATGAACAGGAACGAGAGCAGGAACGACGCGAAGATCAGCAGGACGCTCGTCCGCACCGCGCCGGAGCCGCCGTCCAGGCTGAGATTGATCGTGATCGCGCCCACGGCGCTGATCTTCCCACGGCGGCGGTGGATCCGCCGGACTCGGCCTCAGCTGGGGACGGGAGGCTCGAGCATCACGACCCTGGGCCGATCGTGACCGCCGGCCGTCACGTCGAGCTCGATCTCGCTCGCGCCCGGCCGTTCCACCTCTCCAGAGACCGCGTCGAGGAACTCATTGGGACCCTCGAGGAAGTCGACCGCCTCGGTGGCGTAGTGCATCGGGATCACCACCCGCGGGCTGATCTGGGCGACGACCTCGGCGGCCTGACGCCCGTCGATCGTCGGGCCGCTTCCGACCGGCACGAATAGAACGTCGACATCGCCGATCGCCTCTCGCTGCTCGGGACGAAGCCCGCCCTGACCGAAGTCCCCGAGATGGCAGCAGCGTACCCCGTCGAGCGTGAAGCAGAAGATCGTGTTCGCGCCGCGCTGCGTTCCCGCGCTCGGATCGTGCTCGGACGCGATCCCAAGCACCTCGCCGATCGGCGATTCGGAGATCCCGGCGCTTGCCCTGATGACGTCGGGATCGCCGCGGACGGCATCCGCCGCGTTGTGGTCCAGATGCTCGTGGGACACGAGAACGAGATCCGCCTCCAGTCCCTCCAGCGGCGGGTAGTCGAACTTGATCGGGCGGTCCTTGGGAAACGACCCGTAGGGATCGATCACGACCGCCTTCGACTCCCCGGTCAGGAGAAATGCCGAGTGTCCCAGCCAGTTGACTCGCATACCCGTTACCTCCGCTGAGGCGCTAAGCTGATTCTTACGTGAACGTAAGAATAGCGGATACACACGAGAGGGTGGGTGCGCTGCGGCGTTTCCGCCCCGGCGTACACGCGGATCATGCGAACTACAAGTGGTGGGCTCTCTCGTGCACCAGCTTGGGAATGCTCCTTGCGACCATCAACTCGGGCACGCTCATCATCGCCCTGCCCGACTTGGAGCGCTCCCTCGGCACGAGCCTGCTCGGGCTCGTCTGGGTGATCCTCGCGTACATGATCGCTTCGACCGTGCTGGTCCTCACGGCCGGCCGGCTGTCGGACCTCTTCGGGCGCAAGCACGCATATGTCGGGGGCTTCGTCATCTTCGCGCTCGCCTCGCTAGGGGCGGGGTTCTCGGCCAGCGGAACCGAGCTCATCCTGTGGCGGATCCTTCAGGGGGTCGGCGGCGCATTCCTCTTCGCCAACGCAGCGGCGCTCGTGACCGACGCGTTTCCCAAGGAGGAGCTTGGCCTCGCGATGGGAACGAACACCATGGTGGCCGCGGTCGGGCTCGTGTTGGGGCCGGTCCTTGGCGGCGCCCTCGTCGCCATCTCGTGGCACTGGGTATTCTGGTTCAACGTCCCGCTGGGCCTCGCCGGTGCGCTGTGGGGAGCGCTGGTCCTCAGGGAGCTGGCGACCACGGACCCGCAGCGCGGGCTCGACATCCTCGGGACGACCGTGTTCGTCGCCGGGCTCACCGGCCTCGTCTACGGAATCTCGAAGGGCGGCCTCTCGGGCTGGAACGAGCCGATCGTGATCTGGCCGTTGGTCGCGTCGGTCGTGCTGCTGCCGGCCTTCGTCCTGATCGAGCTCAGGGGCAAGTCGCCGATGCTGGACCTGACGATCTTCCGGAACCGCATGTTCTCCGCGGCCACCGGCGCCGCGTTCATCAACGGCCTGTCGCGGTTCGCGCTCCTCTTCGTCTTCGTCTTCTACTTCCAGGGGGTGAAGGGCGATGATCCGATCATCGCCGGCATCAAGATCACCCCGATGGCGATCGGCATGCTCATCTCCTCGCCCCTGGCCGGTATCTGGGCCGATCGCCACGGCTCGCGTGCCCTGGCGGCGCTCGGCATGGTCGTGAGCGGCGCGGCCCTCGCGCTGATGACGACGCTCGAGGCCTCGAGCCCCTACTGGCAGAGCACCCTTTGGCTGCTCCTCGTGGGAATCGGCTCGGGCATGTTCAACTCGCCTAACACCGCGGCGATGATGGGGACCGTGCCGCAGCACCGACGCGGGGTGGCGGCGGGCGCGAGGACGATGCTCCAGAACACGGGCGCCGTGATCTCGATCGCGTTCGTGCTTGCGATTGTGACCGCGGCCGTGCCGAAGGACATCCTGTTCGCGATCTTCTCCGGGCTCGCCAGCGGCCTTCCGAGCGCGAAGCTCGATCTCTTCATCCACAACATGCACACCGCGTTGTGGGTGCTCGCCGCCACGTCCTTCGTCGGTGCGGGGGTCTCGCTGCTTCGCCCGCGACACACCGCCGGCGAGACGGCGCCCGCGCACGCGCCAGCCCCTCAGGAGGTCGCAT
>VAYL01000058.1:546-1042 GCA_005884305.1 Actinomycetota bacterium | reverse complement strand
CAGGACGATCCGCTACTACGAGGAGATCGGGCTGCTCCCGGGCGCCAAGGGCCGGGCCCGTGGATCGCACCGGACCTACCGCGATGAGGACGTCGAGCGGCTCCAGGAGGTGCTGCGCCTGAAGGACCTCCTCGGGCTCGCCCTCGAGGAGCTTCGTGAGCTGATGGCGGCCGAGGAGGCGCGCGCCGCGCTGCGGCGCGAGTGGCGCAGCGGCGTCGAGGACCCGGTTCGCCGGCGCCAAATCCTCGAGGAGTCCATGTCCTACATCGACCGCCAGCTCGTCCTCGTGCGCCGCCGGCGCGACGAGATCGCGCGGCTGGAGGAGGAGCTCACCACCCGCCGCCGGCGTGTTCGCGACCGCCTGCGGTCACTGACCGAAGAGGCCGCGGACGCGCATTCGTAATCTGGGGGCGTGAGCCCACTCCAGACGGCCCGCTGGTGGTCCGTGCGCCGTGCGCAGAGCCGCAAGCCCGCGACCTACACCTGTCCGTTCTGC
>VAYL01000058.1:0-405 GCA_005884305.1 Actinomycetota bacterium | reverse complement strand
CGTCGACGCGAAGGCCGAAGCTACGTCGCGCTCCGACGGCGGCCCCGGCGGTGAGGAGGCGGGGGAGACGAACGGCTTTGCGATCGCGTCGCTGTTCGTCGGGATCATCTGGCTCTTCGGCCTCGGCTCGGTGGCCGCAATCGCCCTCGGCTACCTGGGGATGAAGCAGATCGAGGCATCGGCAGGGCAGCAGAGTGGCCGGTCGATCGCGATAGCCGGGATCGTGATCGGGGTAGTGGGGCTCGCGAGCATGGGGATCCTGGTGGGATTTCTGGTCTCCTCACAACACAACACCCCCTTGGTTCCCGGGCCCAACTCATGATCTCGCAGACGACTGAGGCAGGCGAAGCGATCGAGGCGCTCGTTGAGCGGTTCGATCCGGATGTGATCGACGTGCCGGGCGTC
>VAYL01000076.1:2122-4564 GCA_005884305.1 Actinomycetota bacterium | reverse complement strand
CCGAGAAGGACGGGACGTTCACCAACACCCAGCGGCTCCTGCAGTGGCACGCGAAGGCGGTCGAGCCGCCGGAGGACTGCCGCTCGGAGCTCCATTTCTTCTACCACCTGGGCAAGAGGATCCAGGAGAAGCTGCGCTCCTCGCGCAGGCACCGCGACCGGCCCATCAAGCAGCTCACATGGGACTACCCGACCCAGGGCCCGCACGACTACCCGGACGCGGAGGCGGTGCTGCGCGAGATCAACGGCCGCGGGCCCGACGGCGAGCTCGTCTCGAAGTACCAGGAGCTGGAGGACGACGGCTCGACGAGCTGCGGGTCCTGGATCCACGCCGGCATCTATGCGGACGACGTCAACCAGGCGGCCCGCAAGAAGCCGGGGGCGGAGCAGGACTGGGTCGCCCGGGAGTGGGGCTGGGCGTGGCCCGCGAACACCCGAATCCTCTACAACCGCGCGTCGGCCGACCCCGACGGCAAGCCGTGGTCGGAGCGCAAGCGCTACGTCTGGTGGGACCCGGACGCGGGCGAGTGGACCGGTCGCGACCACCCCGACACGGGCAAGCCGGACAAGCCGCCCGACTACAAGCCGAAGAAGAAGGCGAAGGGCATCGACGCGCTCCGCGGCGACGACCCCTTCATCCTCCACCCGGACGGCCTGGGGTGGCTGTTCGTACCGGCCGGCCTCGTCGACGGCCCCATGCCGACTCACTACGAGCCGCACGAGACGCCGTTCTCCAACCCGCTCTACGCCCAGCAGCAGAACCCGACGCGCCAGCGGTATGACCGGGTGGCCAATCCCTACAACCCGTCGCTGGGTCAGCCGGGCGCGGACGTCTATCCGTACGTGCTCACGTCATATCGCCTCACCGAGCATCACACGGCGGGCGGGATGTCCCGCACGCTCTCGTACCTGTCCGAGCTTCAGCCCGAGCTCTTCTGCGAGGTGAGCCCGGAGCTCGCCGTCGAGCGCGGACTCCAGCACGGCGAGTGGGCGACGATCGTCACGTCGCGCACGGCGGTCGAGGCGCGCGTAATGGTGACGGAGCGCATGAAGCCGCTTCGCATGGATGGCCGGGTGGCGCACCAGGTCGGCGTGCCGTACCACTGGGGCAACCGCGGCATCGCGAAGGGCGACGTCGTCAACGACCTGTTCTCGCTCGCGCTCGATCCCAACGTCCACATCCAGGAGGTCAAGGCGGCGAGCTGCGACATCGTCCCCGGCCGCCGGCCGCGCGGCGAGGAGCTGCCGGAGTTCGTGGCCTCCTACCGGTTGCACGCCGCGGCCGGCGAGAGGTCCTCGTGAACGGGCGGGTGATCGAAACCCCGGCCTGGCCCGGCACCTACGGCGATGAGGCGAAGCCGCGGATGGGCTTCTTCACGGACACCTCGGTCTGCATCGGCTGCAAGGCCTGCGAGGTTGCGTGCAAGGAGTGGAACGAGGTCCCGGCCGAGTCACTCGGGTTCACCGGCGAGTCCTACGACAACAGCGGCGACCTGGGGGCCAACCGCTGGCGCCACGTCGCCTTCATCGAGCAGAAGGTGCCGGTCGACGGCGTCGCGGAGTCCGCGCCCGACTCGTGGGTGGAGGAGGCGGCGCGCCAGCAGCTGGTCGACCATGGGCTGGAGCCGCACGACGATGACTCCGGATTCCGGTGGCTCATGAGCTCCGACGTCTGCAAGCACTGCACCGAGGCCGGCTGCCTTGACGTGTGCCCGACCGGGGCGCTCTTCCGGACCGAGTTCGGCACGGTCGTGGTGCAGGAGGACATCTGCAACGGATGCGGCTACTGCGTCGTCGCCTGTCCGTTCGGCGTCCTGGACCAGCGCAAGGACGATGGCCGGGTCTGGAAGTGCACCCTCTGCTACGACCGGCTCCTCGACGACATGGAGCCGGCGTGCGCGAAGGCGTGCCCCACCGACTCGATCCAGTTCGGCGAGCACGACGAGCTCGTGGAGCGCGCGTCCAGGCGCGTCGAGGAGCTCCAGGCGCGCGGCCAGGCGGACGCGAGGCTGTACGGCCACGATTCCGACGACGGGGTGGGGGGCTTCGGCGCGTTCTTCTTGCTGCTCGACGAGCCCGAGGTCTACGGACTGCCGCCCGACCCGGTCGTCCCGACCCGCCGCCTGAAGCGCAACTGGCTGGCGGCCGGGGTGGCCGCGGCTGCGCTGGCCGCGGGCGTTGCCGCCTCGTTCGTCGGGGGAGAGACGTGAACGACGGCTCCGGTCGCGCTCGCGGGGGCGGCGAGCGCGCGATGGTGCCGCGGGAGAAACCGGCCTCCTACTACGGCCGACCGGTCATCAAGCCGCCGGTCTGGACGTGGGAGATCCCGATGTACTTCTTCACGGGCGGCCTGGGCGGCGCGTCGGCGACGTTCGCCTGGGCCGCCGAGCGCGCCGGCAACCGGGAGCTCGCCCGGCGGTCTTGGGTCATCGCTCTTGGCGGC
>VAYL01000076.1:0-2061 GCA_005884305.1 Actinomycetota bacterium | reverse complement strand
GCGCTTCATCAACATGCTGCGTGTCTTCAAGGTCACGTCTCCGATGAGCGTCGGCTCGTGGGTCCTGACGATCGCGGGCGCGGTGACCGCTCCGGCCGCGGCGAGCGCGGTCCTGGGCATTCCGAGTGGCCGCTTGGGGCGGGCCGCGCAAGCCGCCGCGGGCGCGATGGGCCTCCCGGTCGCCACCTACGCCGCGGTGCTGGTCTCGAACACGGCGGTGCCGGTGTGGAGCGAAGCGCGCTGGGAGCTGCCGCTTGGCTTCGCCGCAAGCGCCGCCGCCAGCGCGGGCGCCGCCGCGACGCTCACGGCACCGCGCGAAATCGCGGGCCCGGCTCGCCGGCTTGCGATCGGCGGCGCGATTGTGGAGTCGGCGATGACGGAGGTAATGGAGCGGCGGCTGGGCGAGCTCGGCGAGCCGTACCGGGAGGGTGTCTCGGGCAAGCTCGCGACGGCCGCGAAGGCTCTGACGGTCGCGGGCGCTGCACTGGTGGCCGCGGGCGCCAGGCGCTCCCGGCCGGTGGTCGCGGCCGGCGCCGTAACGCTGCTCGCGGGCTCCGTGTGCGAGCGGTGGGCGGTCTTCAAGGCCGGCTTCGCGTCGGCCCAGGACCCGAAGTACACGGTGGGCCCCCAGCGCGACCGGGTGCAGCACCGCTAGCCGACGTCGCCGACGATGGCGGGGGGCCTCCGACGAGGGCCGGGCTAAGCGACCCGAATCTCGCCGGGTGGACCCTCGACCAGCTCGCCGATCCGCACCCCGGGAGCCTCGGAGGACCGCTCGGCCGGCACCGCGACCAGGAGGCCACCTGAGGTCATCGCGTCGGTGAGGAGAACCCGCCGCCCCGGCGACACCTCGGGCGACCAGTAGGTGAACCGCTCGGCGTCGGCGGCGTTCCGCTTGCTCCCGCCGGCCACGCACCGCTCGTCGGCGGCCAGCGTGTCGACGCCCTCGATCGCCGGAACGGCCGCCGCCTGGACCTGGGCGGTGACGCCGCTCGCCGCGCATAGCTCGTGCAGGTGGCCCAGCAGGCCGAAACCGGTGACGTCCGTCATCGCATTGGCGTCGGCGGCTACGGCCGCGCGCGAGGCGTCAGCATTCAACTCGGTCATCACGGCAATCGCGCGATCGATCAGCGCCTCATCGGCCAGGCCGCGCTTCGCGGCGGTGGTCACGAGCCCGCCGCCGATCGGCTTTGTCAGAAAGAGCTGATCGCCCGGCCGACCGCCCGCGTTCGTGATGACCGCCCCGGGATGCACGGTCCCCGTGACCGACATCCCGTACTTCGGCTCCGGGTCGTCGATCGAGTGTCCGCCGCCGATCGCGACCCCCGCGAGATCCGCCAACTCCTGGCCGCCGCGGAGGATCTCGCCGAGGATCTCGTGGCCGTGCTCCGCAAGGGAGAAGGCGACGAGGTTGAGTGCGAGCATCGGCTCGGCGCCCATCGCGTAGATGTCGGACATGGCGTTCGCCGCCGCGATGCGGCCGAAGTCGTACGGGTCGTCGACGATCGGCGTGAAGAAGTCGGCGCTCTGGACGAGCGCCAGGTCGGGCCGGAGCCTGTAGACGGCCGCATCGTCGGCGGTCGCCGCGCCCACAAGGAGGCTGGGGTCGGCCGGGGCCGGGAGGTCCCGGAGCGCCTCCCGCAGGTCCGCCGCGGAGATCTTGCAGGCACAGCCGGCGCCGTGTGAGAGCGTCGTCAGGCGCACTCGCTCCGGGGTCGTGGCCACGGGCTGAGAGTACTCTCGCCGTTCAGGCGTCCGATGGCTGGAGGGTGAATGGCCGACCTCACCGAGAGTTCGCAATCCGATGCCGTTCAGGAGCGGCTTCGGGCGCTCCCGTCGGTGGAGCGCCTTGCCTCGTCGGTGCACGACGTACCCCACGCGGCCGCAATCAATGCCGCGCGGGAAGAGCTGGATGAGCTTCGCGAGCGAATCCAGGCGGGAGATCCCGTGGACGCCGATCCGGCGGTGCTCCGTGAGGTGGTCGCCGAGCGCGCCCGGCTGCTGGCCGACGGAAGCCTTCGACCCGTGATCAACGCGACCGGCGTGATCCTCCACACCAAT
>VAYL01000075.1:2849-5835 GCA_005884305.1 Actinomycetota bacterium | reverse complement strand
AGGCGATTGTGGTCTCCTCGCTCGCGGCCGACCACAGTGCCTCCCTCGGCCTCGGGTTCAGGCTGACCAACACAGCCAACACCGGGCTTGCGTTCGGCATCGGCCAGGGTGCGGGATTCGTGCTCGTCGTGACCACCGTCGCGCTGGCACTCGTCCTGGTGTGGTTCGCGCTCGACCCGACGCGTCCTGGGCTGTGGCTCGCGGTCGGCCTCCTCGCGGGGGGAGCAATCGGCAACCTCGCCGACCGCGTGCGAGTCGACGCCGTCACCGATTTCATCGACCCGCCGCTGTGGCCAGCTTTCAACCTCGCCGATGTCGCGATCACGCTCGGGGCGCTCGGCCTCGTGCTCGTGTCCCTGAGCCCAACGCCTGCGCGCGACGACGCGTCCTCCAAACCGGGTCCCGGGTGAGCGCCGAGCCGCGCATCGTCCACGAGGACGAGTGGCTCGCGGTGGTCGAAAAACCCGCTTGCCTCGTGGTCCACTCCGCGCCCGGGCACCGAGGGGAGACGCTCGTCGACGCCCTGGGCGACCTCCTGGGCGGAGGCGATGACCCGCAACGCCCCGGCATCGTCCACCGCCTCGATAAGGACACGTCGGGACTGATGCTGGTGGCGCGTGGAGAGGAGGCTCATCGGCGTCTCGCGGCTCAGATCAAGGCCCGCGAGGTACGACGGACCTACGTGGCCCTGGTAGAGGGCCGACCGCGCTCACGAGCGGGCACGATCGACGCGCCGCTCGGGCGCGATTACCGCGCACCGGCCCGGCGGGCCGTGGGCGGCCGCGGTCCGCGCGCTGCGCGAACGCACTTCATGGTGCTCGAGACGCTTCCCGCCGATGCCCTGGTCGAGGCACGCCTCGAGACTGGACGCACCCACCAGATCCGCGCCCACTTCGCGGCGATCGGCCACCCGCTCGCCGGCGACCCGCAGTACGGCCACCCCGGCCGCCATGGCTTGACGCGGCAGTTCCTCCACAGCGCGAGGCTGGGGTTCACGCATCCGTTCACGGACGACGAGATGGAGTTCAGCTCGGCGCTGCCGGACGATTTAGCTCAGGCGCTGGAGGTGGCGCGGGCGGGGTAAAAACTGGCAATGAGGAAGGGTCGAGGCCGGGTCAAGGCAATCCAGCCCCGGAAACCGGGCATAGATTGACTCGACCCGGGGCTATCGCCGTTGCGGGCTCCAGTCACTCGCCAGCATCGAGTAGACCACGTTGTCCAGGTAGCGGTCGCCGATCCGCTCCGCCTGTCTGAGGGTTCCTTCCTCTTGGAACCCCAGGCGCTCCGGGATGGCGCGGCTGCGGCGGTTTTCCGGCGCGCAGCGGATCTCGACGCGGTTCAGCTCCCACTCGCGAAACGCGATTTCGACCAAGGCACGGACCGCCCGAGTCATTGTCCCTTGTCCCTGCGCCGATTCCGCGAGCCAGTATCCGAGGCTCGTCGACTGATTGATCCGGTCGAGGCGGTGGTAGCCCAGGGCGCCGACGATCCGGCCGTTGCGCGCGATCACCGCCTGAAAGCCGTCGTCGCGCTCGGCCTGCTCCTTCGCGCGGCGAATGTGCTCACGGGTGTCCGAGATCGTGTTCGCGGGCGCCCACGGCATCCATCGGCTGAGATAGGCACGGTTTGCGTCAACGAGGGCCGCGAGCTCCTCGGCGTCGGAATCCTCAATCCGGCGCACCTGACAGCCGTCATCAAGCTCGATCGGGAGCATGTCGCTGAGTGTGCCTGATCGCAGGCTCGTACAATCCCCAACGTCCAGTAACCGACCCCCGACGGAAGGCACGGGGCCCTGCCCGGCTCGATCCTCAGAGGCAGCCGGGTCCCCAAAGGCGCCGCCGGGAGCAACCAAAACCGAGAAAAGGGAACCTCATGTCCGAACCCGGAATCAAGGAGCTGCTGGAGGCCGGTCTTCACTTCGGCCACCAGACGCGGCGCTGGGATCCCCGGATGCGCACGTACATCTACGGCGAGCGCGACGGGATCCACATCATCGACCTGCTGCAGACCGAGCACCTGCTCGCCGAGGCGCGGCGCTTCGCCGCCGACGTGGCGAGCAAGGGCGGAGTGGTCCTGTTCGTCGGCACCAAGAAGCAGGCGCGTGATGCGATCAAGGAGTGGGCCGATCGCTGCGACATGCCCTACGTCAACCAGCGCTGGCTGGGTGGCCTGCTTACGAATTTCCACACGATGTCCGCGCGCATCGAGCGTCTCCACGAGCTTACGGACCTGCGCGAGGAGGGCCAGCTTGACCTGCTGCCCACGAAGGAGCGGATGTCGCGCGAGGCCGAGCTCGCGAAGCTCGAGTACAACCTCGGTGGCGTCCGCAACATGAAGCGGTTGCCGCAGGCAGTCGTGGTCATCGACCTCAAGACCGAGGTCATCGCAGTCCGTGAGGCCGAGCCCCATCATCGGGCTGGTCGACACCAACGTCGACCCGGTGCCGGTCGACTATCCGATCCCCGGCAACGACGACTCGATCCGCTCGTGTGAGCTCGTCATCCGCACGGTCGGCGAGGCGGTGTACGAGGCCGCCAATGCGTGGCGGGACGCCGAGGCCAAGCGCCAGGCCGAGGAGGATGAGCGGCGACGTCGCGAGGAGGAAGAGCGCCAGCGCCGCGAGGCCGAGGAGCGGGCGAAGAAGGAGGCCGCGGAGGCCGCAGCGGCAGCCGCCGCGGAGGGCTCCCAGGCCGCTCCGGCAGAGAGCGGCCAGGAGGCGAACGCATGAGCACGGAGACGAACGTGTCGGCAGCCGACGTCAAGGCGCTTCGCGAGCGCACCGGCGCCGGGATCATGGATTGCAAGGCCGCCTTGGCCGAGGCCGCGGGCGACATCGGCAAGGCCATCGAAATCCTGCGTGTCAAGGGCCAGGCGTCCGCCGCCAAGCGCAGCGGCCGAGCCACGAGCGAGGGTGTCGTCACCTCATACATCCACGCGACCGGCAAGGTCGGTGTGCTCGTCGAGGTCCAGTGCGAGACCGACTTCG
>VAYL01000075.1:0-2818 GCA_005884305.1 Actinomycetota bacterium | reverse complement strand
GCCTCTGGTCGTCTCCGCGGACGACATCGATCCCGACGCCCGTGACGCCGAGCACAGGGTGTTCGAGGCCAAGGCGCGCGAGGAGGGCAAGCCGGACAATGTCGTCGAGAAGATCGTCGAGGGCCAGCTCCAGAAGTGGTCGAAGGAGATAGCGCTGCTCGAGCAGGAGCATGTGCGCACCGACCGCTACGACGGCAAGACGATCGAGGCCCTACGCGCGGAGATCGCCTCGAAGACCGGCGAGAACGTCCGCATCGCGCGCTTCGCACGCTTCGTCGTGGGCGAGTAGCGCGCCCATTACGATTGTCCGCGCCGTGTCCGAAGAACCCGCATTCAGCCGCGTTCTGCTGAAGCTCTCCGGCGAGGCCCTCATGGGCGGCCTCGACTACGGGACCGATCCCGATCGGGTCGAGGGCATCGCCGCACAGGTCCACGACGTCGCCGAGCGCGGCGTCGAGATCGCACTCGTCGTCGGCGCGGGCAACATCTACCGCGGCCTTCAGGGCGCTGCGGCGGGCATGGACCGGGCCACGGCCGACTACATGGGGATGCTCGCCACGGTCCTCAACGCCCTCACCCTGCAGGACGCGCTCGAGAAACGCGGCGCTCACACGCGGGTGCTCTCGGCGATCCAGGTGACCGAGGTGGCGGAGCCCTACATCCGCCGCCGGGCCATCCGCCACCTCGAGAAGGGGCGGATCGTGATCTTCGCCGCCGGCACGGGCAACCCGTTTTTCACCACCGACACGGCTGCGGCGCTGCGCGCTCTCGAGATCCGCGCCGAGGTGATCCTGATGGCCAAGCACGGGGTGGAGGGGGTCTTCGACGCCGATCCCTCGGAGGTCCCGGACGCGAAGTTCCTCCCCGAGATCACACACCGGCAGGCGATCGAGCGCGGCCTTCGGGTGATGGACTCAACGGCGCTCTCCCTGTGCATGGACAACGACCTACCGATCTGCGTCTTCAACCTCGCCGACGAGCGCAACATCGACCGGATCGTGTCGGGTGAGCGGGTCGGCACGATCGTGTCGTCAAACGGGCGACTCGACCGGGGCAACGGCCATCCCGCCGCCGACCCGGCCGCCCCCGCGTCCGGCCAAAGGCCGGACGACCGGTCGCCCGCCGGGCTCCCCGGCAGCAGAGGAGGCGGCCGGCGTTGACCGAGTTCACGGACGAGCTCCTGAAGGACGCCGAGGAGCGCATGCACAAGTCGGTCGAGGCGTGCCGTCACGAGCTCGCGACCGTGCGGACGGGCCGAGCGTCACCGCACCTCCTGGACCGCGTGAGCGTTGACTACTACGGCACCGAGACGCCGCTCAAGCAGCTCTCGCAGGTGGCCGCAACGGACGCTCGCCTGCTCACCCTGACGCCATACGACAAGAACTCCATCAAGGCGATCGAGAAGGCGATCATGGAGTCCGACCTTGGGCTGACGCCCAACAACGACGGGAATGTCATCCGCCTCCAGATCCCCGAGCTGAACGAGGAGCGCCGTCGGGACCTCGTGCGGATCGTGCACGGGGTGGCCGAGGAGGGGAGGGTCGCGATCCGCAACATCCGGCGCGATGTCATGCACGATCTCCGCGAGCTGAAGAAGGAGGGCGAGGTCGGCGAGGACGACGAGCGCCGGGCCGAGAGCGAGCTCCAGCGGCAAACCGACGAGGCCATCGGCGAGATCGAGTCCCTCCTTAAGGGCAAAGAGGAAGAAATCCTCGAGGTCTGATCAGAGGCCGATGGCCTCTGTGCCGAAATACGTCGCGATCATCACCGACGGCAACGGCCGCTGGGCGCAGAAGCGCGGGCTGTCGCCGATCGAAGGCCACCGGGCGGGCGCGGACGTCGTCAAGGACCGGCTTCGCGACGCGGTGGACCTTGGGATCCAGGAGCTCACGGTCTTCTCGTTCTCGACCGAGAACTGGTCGCGCCCCAAGGACGAGGTCGACGGCCTGATGCGGATGTTCGCCGAGCGCATCGACAACGAGACGCCGGAGCTCCATGAGGAGGGCGTTCGGATGCGGTTCATCGGCCGCAGGGAGGGGGTGTCGGCCGAGCTCATCCACCGCATGGAGTGGGCGGAGGATCTGACCAAGGACAATGACGTGATCGGGTTCTTCGTCGCCTTCAACTACGGAGGGCGCGCGGAGATCGTCGACGCCGCGTCGAGCTTCCAGGGATCGACCGAGGAGGAGTTTCGCCGCCACCTCTACGCGCCCGAGATGCACGATCCCGACCTTCTGATCCGAACGAGCGGCGAGCTGCGGGTGTCGAACTACCTCCTGTGGCAGTGCGCGTACTCGGAGCTCGTGTTTCGCCCGGAGCTTTGGCCCGACTTCACCCGCGAGGCCTTCGAGGAGTCCGGCATGCGGACCTAGACACAAATTACGGCGGCTCCGCCGCCTAAAGACACATGCATGTGCGTCGACAAAGTCGCCGCCAATCACACCCGAAAACCCCTGCTCACGTTAAGGTCGCCCGCGATGGAGGGTTTGGAGCCCGCGGAATGGACGCAGAGCCCGCCGCCCGCCGATGCGCCGCCGCGTCCGCAACGCCGGGCGCGTCGCGGCGCGCCGCCGTCGGGCGGACCGCCTCCTCAGCCAAGGCGCAGGCCAACGCGAGAGACCATGGCGCGGGTGGGCGTGGCGATTCCGTGGATCGTGTTCGCCATCGTCATCGTCGCGCTCGGCGGGATCCCGTTCGCGATCGCGCTCATCGGCATCTCGATCGTCGGGATGGCGGAGCTCTTCCGCATGACTCGCCGCTTCCATCCCCTCGCGCCGGTGGCCTTCGCCGCTGCGGCCGCCCTCGTGATCGCCGCCCA
>VAYL01000057.1 GCA_005884305.1 Actinomycetota bacterium | reverse complement strand
GACTGAGGAGGCATTCGGCGGCGAGTGGTTCCACAGCCGGGATGCCGCCTCCCAGGACGAGGACGGCTACTACTGGTATGCGGGCCGAGCCGACGACGTCATCATCTCCGCGGGGTATCGAATTGGCCCGTTCGAGGTCGAGTCGGTCTGCATCGAGCATCCGGCGGTGCTCGAGGCCGCGGCGGTCGCCTCACCGGACGCCAAGCGAGGCAACGTGGTGAAGGCCTTCGTCGTCTTGGGCGAGGGGCACGAGCCATCCGACGAGCTGGCCGCCGAGATCCAGGGTTTCGTGCGCACCCACCTCTCGGCCTACGCCTATCCGCGCAAGGTGGAGTTCGTGGACGATCTGCCGAAGACCCTGACCGGCAAGATCCGCCGCATCGAGCTGCGAGAGCGCGAGCTCCAGCCACGATAGGCGAAGGAGGAGTGGCTCGGTGGCGTGCACGCGTTCGTGCTGCCGGCATCGGTTGACCGCGATTGCCGCGGGTAAGAGGCGGATGTGGGCGAAGAGGCCGACTTCGCGATCGTCGCCGCCGACGAAGTGGACGACGTCTATGCGGACTCCGACGTGCCGGGCGAGTTCCGCAGCTTCACCGAGGCGCTCGACGCGGAGCAGCTGGCCGCCACCCTGATCCGCATTCCACCGCACTCGGACTTCGAGCAGGGCACCGGTCACACCCATGATGAGATCGAGGAGCTCTACCTCGTCGCCCGGGGCACGCTCACGATGCGCTTCGGTGAGGAGATCCGCGATGTGAGCGCAGGCTCGCTCGTTCGCATTGCGCCGCGGACGCCGCGCTCGCACCGCAACGAGGGCGATGAGACCGTCGAGCTGTGGGCGTTCTCTCCGCAGGTCGAGGGAGACGGCGGCAACAAGATCGACGACTTCTGGGAGGCGTCACCGGCGGCGCGCCAGCGTCGCTAGTGGCGCTGCTAGCGTCTGCTCAGGCAATTTGGCAAACCGTCGGCGGGCGCTCGAGCGCCCGTCACGGTCGAGGGGGAGGTCAAGCATGCTGTCGAGGATTCGATCGCGACTCACGTACGCGAACGTGGTCGCGTCTCTTTCCTTGTTCCTGGTTCTCAGCGGTGGAACTGCTGTCGCGCTGAAGGGCTCGAACACGGTCTTTTCCGACGACATCGTCGACAACCAGGTGAAGACCGCCGACGTTCGCAACGACACCCTGGCCGGCGGGGGCCTGACGGCGGCCGACCTTGGCGCCGGTTCGGTCGCAGGCTCGGAGGTCAAGAACGATTCGCTCACCGGCGCCGACGTCAAGGAGTCCAGCCTCGGCCAGGTTCCGCAGGCGGGGAACGCTGGCACCCTTGACGGGCTCAGCTCAACGCACTTCGGCGTCGGCGTCATGGGCGGCGTCATGAAGGACCTATCGACGTTCAATTCGGTTGCTAACGGCACCCAGTGGGCGCCGATCGGGGCGAGCACCGCAAGCGCAACGGCTCCCTTCGTCGCGCCCCCGGGAGGTTTCGTTGCCCGAGACCTGGAAATCTCTCTCGCCTCGGCGAACGGACCCACCGAGACGCAGACCTTCGTTTTTTCGACCCCGTCCTCAGGGGCGCTTTCCTGCACGGTTCCAGTGAATGCGAGCTCGTGCTCGGATGCCACACATGCCGTCACCGTCAGCGCGGGCCAGCCTTACTCAATCTTGGAGAGTGCGGCACAAAATTCATCCAGGACGGTGGATGTGCGTTTCGGCTGGCGCGCCGTTTCGCCGTAGGGCTCAACGAATCGGACCGGCGTGTTTAGCCGCTCTAGCCTCAGCGAGGTGATCCTCGCCGACGCCATCCGGCCCCGGCTTCGTCTCGTGTTCTGCGGGACGGCGCTCGGGACTGTCGCTGCGAGGAAGCGCGCCTATTACGCCGGGCCCGGCAACGCCTTCTACGAGACCCTGTGGCGAATCGGTATGACGCCTCGGCGGTTACAGCCGGCGGAGTATCCGGAGCTCCTCGAATACGGGATCGGCCTCACCGACATCTGCAAGACCCGCTCCGGCTCAGACCAGGAGGTTGGGAGGGGCGCCTTCGACGTCGAGCGGCTGACCGCGCTGCTGGAGGAGAACCGGCCTGGCTGGATCGCCTTCAACGGCAAGAACTCAGCGAGCGGCGCCTTCGGGCATCCCGTCGACTACGGCCCGCAGGCCGAGCGCTTCGCGGGCGTGGCGGCGTTCGTCCTGCCGTCCACGTCCGGCGCCGCGCGGCGCTACTGGGACATCGCCCACTGGCAGGAGCTCGCGAGGCTCGTTTAGGAACGACCCGCCGCCTGAGCGCGGTTATCGGGCTGCTCCGAGACCCAGGACAGGATCGCCTTGGAGTGCTTGAGGACCGTGCCGTCGGGGAGCTTCAGCGCCGGCAGCTTCTTGTCGCCGGTTGCCGCGCGAAGCTCGTCGCGGGAGCCTTTGCGAAGGAACGGGATCGGGCTGCCGTGAGCGGCGATCACCTTGTCGTACTCGATTCCTTTCGCGCGAAGCGCCTCCTGGACGCGGCGGCACGGATGGACGCGCGGGCCTTCGTCATCCCCGTGGCACACATAGAGGGTCGGGCGGCTATCGGGCATTCCGGTCCTCCTGCTGTCGGGTTGGTGTTCTGTGACCGTTCGCTGGTACCGCGCCGGCCGCATCGAGGTTCACCGTCGCACATCCTTGCCGGCTGGCGTGTGCATACGCTGTGCGCCCGGATGGACGTCAAGCTCTATTCGATCTCGGTCTCCCATCCCGCGCGCGCCGCGGGCCTCATGCTCCGGTACAAGGGCATCGACTTCGAACTGGTCGACCTACTGCCGGGGACGCAGCGGGCTCTGCTCCGCCTGCACGGCTTTCGGGAGGGCACCGTGCCGGCGATGACGATCGACGGCCGCAAGGTCCAGGGCTCGCTTGAGATCTCCCGGGCGCTCGAGGAGCTGAAGCCCGATCCGCCGCTCTTTCCAGCCGATCCCGAGCAGCGAGCCGCCGTCGAAGAGGCCGAGCGCTGGGGCGAGGCGGTCCTGCAGCCAGTACCCCGCAATGTCTTTCGTTGGGGCGTTGCGCGCGACCGCAGTCTGCGCGAGGCGCTCGGTGAGGTGACCGGGGTGCCGGCACCGGCCGTCGGGGCGGTCCTCATGCAGCCGGTCGCCTGGTACTACGCCCGCATCGTCTCGGGGGCGACCGACGAGACGGTCCGGTCCGACCTGGCCTCGCTGCCCGGATGGCTCGATCACGTCGATGAGCTGATCGCCGCCGGCGTCATCGGTGGCGAGCAGCCCAACGCTGCCGACTTTCAGATCGCCCTGAGCGTCCGACTGCTGCTCGCCTTCCCGCCGCTGAGCCCGCTAGTGGAGTCGCGTCCAGCCGCCGAGCTGGCGATGCGGATCGCGCCTAAGTTCGGCGGCCCGCTGCCGATCAAGCTCCCGGCCGAGTGGATTCCCGCGGCGGTCTGAGATGTCCCAGGAGAACGTCGACCTGACCCGCGCGATGGCCGACGCCTTCAACCGCCGCGACTGGGCTGCCTTTGTCGCGCTGACCGACGAGAAGATCGACGTCGAGTCACGCCTCGTTGCCATGGAGGGCGCATTCCACGGTCACGAGGGGCTCCGGCGGTGGTGGGATGCGTTTCTCGGCGCGTTTCCCGACTACACGATCGAGATCGACGAGCTGCGCGACCTCGGCGACGTGACGCTCGGCCACCTCCGTGGATGGGGGCACGGTGCCGGGAGCGCCACGCCGCTGATCGACCCGATCTGGCAGCCGCTCAGATGGCGCGACGGCAAATGCGTGTGGTGGCGCAACTGCGCGACCGAGGAGGAAGCGCTACAGGCCGCCGGTATCGGTTGACGCGCCGCCGCCTACACCCGGGTCACGGCAATCCGCATCCGGTTTCCGGATGCAGATTGACTTGACCGGGCCATGTCGCCGAAGGTTCGAACGTGCCTGCGGGAGAGCCCTCAGCCGGCTACGTCGGCCTTTGCCGGCTCGGGGGAGGCGGAGCCGTCGCGCCCTTGCGCATTGACGAGCTCGGCCACGCTGCGCGCCAGTTCCTCCAGCTCCTTGACCGCGCGGTCACGCTGCTCCGCCATGGCCTGCACCTCCGCTTCGAGCTCGCGGATGCGGGTCTCGGCAGCCGCGCGAGTCCCGTGTGTCTCGCGGGCCGCGGCCTCGCGTAGCTTCCTGGCCTCGCGCTCGGCGGCCTCGCGGAGCTGCTCGGCCTCCTTGGCCGCCTCCTCGAGCCGGTCGTGCGCCTTGGCGCGCGAGTCCCGGGTGATGTCCTCGGCCTCCCGCTGAGCCTCCTCGACGGTGGAACGGGTGTCCCGCGAGACCTTCTCGAGCGCGTACTTGATCGCCGATTCCGGCGCGGCGGTGATCTGGAGCTCGGCCAGCATCTGGTTGACGCGGCTCATGTACCGGTCGACCTCGTCGCGGTCATAGCCCCGCAGCGCGATCGAGAAACGCGCGTTTTGGACCTCGGCGACCTCCTGATCCGGCACTCGCGTGCGGATCCCGTTGCGTGACGTCCCGCGTCGGCGCTGCCTCCTCGCCTCGATGCACGCACCGTAGCGAAGGAGCGCCCTCGGCGTGTAATCAACTCCGCCAGAATGGCCGAATGACCATCGACGTCTGGATGCAGCACCCGACACAGCGGTTTCTGCGACAGCCCGCCTTTGAGTCGCTGCGCCGCTGGACCGGGCAGCAGATCCCGGAGGACGAGATCCCCATCGGCGCGACGATCGCCGCGATGGACGCGGCCGGAATCACCTTCGGGATCCTGAGCGCCTGGCACGGGCCGCAGGGGCCGCTGATCCCGAACGACGACGTCGCCGGGTGGGTCGCCGAGCATCCCGACCGGTTCGCCGGCCTCGCCGCCGTGGACCTCACGCGGCCGATGGAAGCCGTCCGCGAGCTGCGGCGCTGCGTCACCGAGCTCGGATTCATCGGCCTGCGCGTCATCCCCTGGCTGTGGGAGGCGCCGCCGACCGACCGCCGCTACTACCCGCTGTTCGCCGCCTGCGTCGAGCTAGGGGTGCCGTTCTGCACCCAGGTTGGGCACACCGGGCCGGCGCGCCCTTCGGAGACCGGCAGGCCGATTCCCTACATCGACCAGCTCGCGCTGGACTTTCCCGAGCTCGTGATCGTCGGCGGGCACATCGGCTATCCATGGACCGAGGAGATGGTCGCGGTCGCGCGCAAGCACGAGAACGTCTACATCGACACCTCCGCCTACACCTCCAAGCGGTACCCGCCGGAGCTCGTGCGCTACATGCAGACGCGGAGCGGCCGGCGCAAGGTCATGTTCGGGTCGAACTTCCCGATGATCCCGCCGGACGCCGCGCTCGCCGATCTCGACGCGCTCGGGCTCGATGAGGAGACGCGGGGGCTATTCCTGGGGGAGAACGCCCGCCGCGTCTTTAACATCGATCGCGGCCGCTGAGGAGCCGGGGCGGCTAGCCGCCCGTCGAGATATCCCCGAAGAGCCCGTGCGCCTCGTCGGCGGGGCCGGCCGTGAAGAGCAGCGTGTGCGGCGTGCCGATCACGCCGTTGCCGAACTCCAGGGCCCAGAGGCCGTCGACCTTGAGCTTGGCGCCCATCTTGCTCTCGAGCGGGCCAAGGAACTTGCCGCTCTTCGCGTCGAAGGCGTTGATCTGCCCGTTGCCGAAGTTGCCGATGAGCAGGTCACCGCTCGCGGGACCGAAGCCCTTCGGCGCCTTCACGATCCCCCACGGGGAATTGAGCGGGCCGCGCGAGGCGAACCGGCGCAGCAGGTTCCCCCGCTTGTCGAATACGTCGACGAAGCCGTGGTGGGCGCCCGAGACGTCGTCCTCGGCGTCCGCGTCCTGCTTCGCGTAGCTGACCACGATGTGGCCGCTGACCGCCTCGATCCCGAACGGCGCGTAGCGGTTCGGGAGCTTGCGGTCCCGGAATGCGCCGTGGTGGCGGACCCGGTTGAACTTCCCGTCCCAGACGTCCACGCGGTTGTGGTGGAAGTCGGTCGCGTAGAGCCGGTGTCCGTGCTTGGTTCTGGCGATCGCGAGGCCCTTGAAGATCGCGCCCTTCGCGGAGGCGACCGTCCGCGCCTTGGTCGCCGGCGGGACGTCCTGACTCCAGGCGGTGATCTTTCCGGCCTCCGACGAAAAGATGAAGTTCGCCGGCCCCGAGGCGCCGCCGCCGTGGACGACGAACTCGTTCGAGCCGTTGAAGACCTGGCCGGTGGGCGCGCCCCCGGGGATCGAAACCGTGAGCGGGAACTTCATGACCGGGGTGCCGGCCACGTCGCCGGTGTAAAGCGTGGAGACGTCGGTGCCGTTGTCGGCGACCCAGGCCGGGGTCGACGGCCCGAACGCCAGACCCCAGGCGTTGACGAGGTCCTTGTCCCTGATATCGGCCTTGCCGGCCTGGTCGGACACCAGGTTGTGGCGCGTGTAGTGCCCGAGCGCGAAGGCGGCAGGCACGACGAGCAGGCCTGCCGCGACGGTGACCGCGAGCGCCGCGCACCCTTACTTCTCGGTCGTCGGCAGCTTCGGGCGCCTTGGCTCGCAGCCTGGAGGCTGCATTGGCGCGTCCCGCGCCGGGAGTCGCGGAATGGACTTCCTCGCCGGTTTGTCGCCGGAGACCGTGAGCCGCGCGCCGTAGTGGGTGATCTCCAGCGGGTCGCCTCTGGTCAGGCTGTAGCTGGCGTGACGCGGCGTTACCTCGACGCGCAGGCAGCGGCCCTGAAAGGAGAGCCCGAAGGAGAGGCGCGTGAGCTGCGCAGGGAGTCGCGGGGTGAAGGAGAGATGCCCGTCGTGGTCGCGCATGCCGCCGAAGCCGTTGACGGCGGCGATCCAGCTCCCCGCCAGCGAGGCGATGTGGAGGCCGTCGCGCGTGTTGTGCTGGAGGTCGTCGATGTCGATCAGCGCCGCCTCGCCGAAGTACTCGAAGGCGAGCTCCATATGGCCGACCTCGGCGGCCATCACCGCCTGCGTGCATGCCGAGAGCGATGAGTCCCGGACCGTGATCTGCTCGTAGTAGTCGAAGTTACGGAGCTTCTCGTCGTCGGTGAAGGCGTCCCCGCGCAGATGCATCGCCTGCACGAGGTCGGCCTGCTTGACCACCTGCTTGCGGTAGAGGTCGAAGTAGGGGTAGTGGAGGAGGAGTGGGTAGCTCTCGGGCGGCGTGTGCTCGAAGTCCCAGCGCTCATGGCGGGTGAACCCCTCGGACTGACAGTGGACGCCGAGGTCGGAGTCGTACGGGGCCACCATGTCGTCCGCGGCGTCGCGCCAGGAGGCGGCCTCCTCGACGTCGGCGCCGAGCTTGGCCGCGACGTCCGGGTGAGCCACGACCGCGTCGGCGGCCTCGCGCAGGTTCCGCTGGGCCATGAGGTTCGTGTAGACGTTGTTATCGGCGACCGCTGTGTACTCGTCCGGGCCGGTGACTCCGTCGATCCGGAAGTTCCCGTTCTTGTCGTGGTGGCCGAGGGAGCGCCAAAGGCGCGCGGTCTCGACCAGGAGCTCGACGCCGCACGAGCGCTCGAAGTGCGGGTCGTCGACCGCATCCTGGTAGCGGGCGACCGCGTCGGCGACGTCGGCGTTGATGTGGAAGGCCGCCGTTCCCGCCGGCCAGTACGCGGAGCACTCCTGCCCGGCGATCGTCCGCCAGGGGAGGGTGGCGCCGCGCAGGCCGAGCTCCTTCGCGCGGGCGCGCGCGAGGTCGAGGATCGAGTGGCGCCACGCGAGGGCGTCGCGGACCGCGTTCGGCGCCGTATACGTGAGGACGGGCAGGACGAACGTGTCCGTGTCCCAGAAGGTGTGACCGTCGTAGCCCGGGCCGGTGAGTCCCTTTGCAGGGGTCGCGCGCTTCTCGGCCCGGGCGGCGGACTGCAGGCAGTGGAACATGGAGAACCGGACCGCAAGCTGGAGCTCGGTGTCGCCGTCGATCGTCCAGGTACTCGCGCTGGCCCTTGACCAGTCCGTCCCAGCCCGTATGGACGGACTCGGCACACGCCGCTCGAACCTGGTCGCGGACGGCCGGCAGCGAGCGCTGGCTCGACCAGCCGTAGGCCACGTGTTTGACGATGCGAACGTGCTGCCCGGGTTGGAGGTCCGCCGCCACCGTCACCCGAGCCTCGTCGTCGATCGCCTCGGGTGTCGTGTCGGTCCCGGGCGGGCCGTCGACCTCGTGGTCCATTCCGGCCGCCATCAGCAGGCCGCTCGCCCGCGTCCTGTGGACGAGCACCGCACCGAGGCCGCGCGCGATCGACGTTTGAAGCTCGAGCGGCTCGCGCAGCGCAGCCGCCGCGCGGGGGTCGTCCGACTCGGCCTCGGCGGGAAGCGGCTCGGTTGCGACGAGCTCCGACTGGACCACGACGCGCAGTGGCCCGTCGACCGGCTCCACGATGTACTCGATAGCGGCCACAGCGCGCTGAACCAACGACACGAGGCGCGTCGACCTCACGCGCACCCGCGCGCCCGCGGGCGAGACCCAGTCCGCGCTTCGGCGCAGCACACCGGCGCGGAGGTCGAGCACGCGCTCGTGGCTCTTCAGCTCGCTCGTCGTCGACGAGCAGGCGGATGATCTTCCCGTTGGTGACGTTGACCAGGGTCTGCCCCGCCTCGGGGTAGCCGTACCCGGCCTCGGCGTAGGGGAGGGGGCGCACCTCGTGGAACCCGTTGAGGTAGGTGCCGGGGATCCCGTTCGGCTCGCCCTCGTCGAGATTCCCCCGCAGGCCGATGTGCCCGTTCGACAGGGCGAAGACGGACTCCGTCTGCGCGATCCGCTCGAGGTCCAGGTGGGTCTCCTTGACCGCCCAGGGCTCGAGCTCGAACAGGGGGTGGACGATCATGGGTTCCGGTGAGGGGGCTTTAGCCCCCGAAACTGGCTGGTGTCGTTCATGGGGTTTTGAGGAGCTCCGCGAGGTCCTCGACGACGATGTCCGCGCCGTGCTCCTTCAGCGCGGCCGCCTGCCCGACCCGATCGAGGCCCACCACGCAGCCGAAGTTGCCCGCCCGGCCCGATTCGACTCCCGCCAGCGCGTCCTCGAACACGGCGGCCTGTGCGGGCACGGCGCCCAGCATCTCCGCGGCCTTGAGGTACGTGTCGGGCGCGGGCTTTCCCTTGATGTGCTCGCGCTCGGCGACGACGCCGTCCATCCGCACCTCGAGCAGGTCCTCGATCCC
>VAYL01000056.1:15769-18301 GCA_005884305.1 Actinomycetota bacterium | reverse complement strand
GCGGAGCTGTACCAGGAGCAGCTCGCGAAGCTCCGCACCTCAGCGCCCGCGATGCCGTGGGAAAAGGTCCGCAAGGTGCTGGACGAGGAGTACCTCGGCGAGCCGCTCGAGGAGCTCTTCGCCGAGATCGAGGAGGAGGCGTTCGCGGCCGCATCGATCGGACAGGTCCACCGGGCCACGCTTCACGACGGCCGCGCGGTGGCGGTCAAGATCCAATATCCGGGCGTCGCAGAGGCGCTCGAATCCGACCTGCGAAACGCCGGGATGATCATGCGCCTCGCGCGGGCCATCGCGCCGGGCCTGGACGCCAAGGCCGTCGCGCAGGAGCTCCGCCTGCGGGTCATGGAAGAGCTCGACTACGAGTATGAGGCGCAGAGCCATCGCAGCTTCGCGCGGGCGTACCGCGGCCATCCGTTCATCTGTGTCCCCGACGTCATCACCCGGCTCTCGCGCCGCCGGGTGCTGGTGACCGAGTACGTCGAGGGGATGCAGTTCGAGGACGTCAAGCGGCTACCGCAGGCAGAGCGCGACCGCTTCGGTGAGATCGTTTTTCGCTTCTGCTTCGGCTCGATCTACCACCTGCAGATGTTCAACGCCGACGCGCACCCCGGCAACTACATCCTCATGGACGACGGCCGCGTCGCCTTCCTCGACTTCGGGATGACGAAGCGGCTCGACGCCGAGCAGATCGAGCTCGAGCAGCGGGCGATCGACGCCGCCGCCCGGCGCGACCCCGAGGCGCTGCGTGAGTCCCTTCACGAGCTCGGCTTCGTCAAGAACCCCTCCAAGCTCGACGCCGAACGTCTGATGGAGCACGTGATGGTCGTCGGCGGCTGGTACATGGAGGACCGGGAGGTCCAGCTCACGCCCGCGCGAGTGATGAAGGTGATCGAATCGACCTCCGACCCGCGCTCGGAGTACTACGACCTGATGCGGCGCGAGAGCCTGCCCGCCGATGAGCTCATGGGCCGGCGCATGGAGACCGGGGTCCTCGCAGTGCTGGCGCAGCTTCGCGCCTGCCGCAACTGGCATCGCATTTCGCGCGAGTGGATCTACGGTGACCCACCGGCCACCGAGCTGGGCGAGCTCGAGTGGGCGTACTTCGAGGAGCGCGGCGAGCGGCGAGTGCCTGGGTTGGCTGAGCGAACGTAGCTGGAGGGCCCTGCCTCCCTCCTAGCTACTACGGACGGAAAACCGGAGGCCCCCTGCCTCCCTCCCGGCTACCGACCGGTCATGAACATGATCGGGCTTAAAGGCGGATTCGCGCATCCTCCGATCGGGGGTTTTTGAGGATGAATCTCGTCTCATCCGATCGGGGGATCGTCCTACCGCCGATCGGATGAGTGAGGCGCCCAGGGACAGTCAGGCTCCCGCGCGCTCGGGCTCCGCGCTGCGCCGGGGCAGCAGGCGCCCGCCCACGAAGAACAGCGAGATCAGCAGTCCCAAGAGCGCGGCGATCGCGACGAACCGGAAGCCCGCCTGGACGCCCGCCGCGAAGGAGTCCTTGATGATCGGCACGATCACGTTCTGAGCCGATTGGGGAAGTTGATGGAGCGCGTCCGTCGCGGCCTTGGTGCCGGCGAGCTGCCCATGAAGCACTGCGACCTGGTGGTCGGTGAGGTTGTGGCCGGCCGTGGTCGCCTTCGAGTCGAGATCGTTCTCGGAGGTGATCGTGAAGATCGTCGTGGTGATCGCGACCCCGATAGCTCCGCCGGCGATCTGGCACATGTACACGAGGCCGCCCGCGAGGCTCGTGCGCTAAGGATCGAGCGCGGTGACGCCAGCCGTTGTCACCGAGGGATAGAAGAGCCCCGCTCCCAGCCCGGTCAGCGCCAGCCCGACGATCAGGGCGCTGTAGCTCGAGTCCGAGTCGACCATCGTCAGCAGGAACGGCCCGACCGCCAGGCCGACGGCGCCGGCCGTGACGGTGATCTTCGGCCCCAGGCGCCCGTACAGCGGCCCGGCGATGAACGACGTGATCGCGAACGTGCCGAGCATCGGCAGCATGCCCACGCCGGCCTTCAGGGCGGAGTAGCCGAGGATCTTCTCCATGAACTGCGGCGCGTAGAGCACGGTGACGAAGAAGACCGCCGACATGAGCGTGACCGTGACGCACGCGTTGCGGAACTCGGTCGTCCGGAGTACGTCCATGGGGATCAGTGCGCTCTTCTTCATCCGCGGCTCGATGAAGGAGAACGAGACGAGCAGGAGCGCCGCGACGACGAGCATCGCGATGACCGCCGGGCTGCCGAAACCCCAGTCAGCCGCCTGGTCGAACGCCAGCAGGATGAGGAACAGCCCGGTCGAGAGGGTCGCGATCCCCGGATAGTCGATGCGCTCGTCCGCGACCTCCGGGCGCGGCTGATGGACCTTGGCCCAGGTCACGAGGACGGCGATGATCGCGATCGGCACGTTGAGGAAGAAGATCCAGCGCCACGACAGCTCATCGGTCAGGACGCCGCCCAGGAGCGGCCCCATGGCGTTCCCCAGGCCGGCCGCTCCAAGGATGAGGCCGCCCGCGAGCCCGGCCTT
>VAYL01000056.1:7548-15733 GCA_005884305.1 Actinomycetota bacterium | reverse complement strand
GGGCGGCCCCGATGCCCATCCCCACGCGCATCACGATCAGGAAGATCGCGCTCGGCGCCAGACCCCCGAGCAGCGAGAAACCTGCGAACAACGCCGAGCCGACGAAGAACGCCCGCCGGCGCCCGAACAGGTCCGCTAGACGCCCGCCGGTGACGATCGCCATGCCGAAGACCAGGCAGTAGGCGTTGATCACCCACTGGGCGGTGCCGAGGTCGACGTTGAAGTCGCCCTCGATCGCGGTCAGGGCGACGTTCAGCGCGGTGAAGTCGTTCGCGATCACGATCACACCGAGGCCCATCGCGATCAGCGCCATGACCGCTCCTGGTGCTATGCGATCGGGGTCCGCGAAGGCCGCCGGCGCGGGCGGGGCCTCCCTCGCGCGCGCGTGCAGGTGCCGCGCTGACCTCACGTGTAGGTGGCGGGAGCCCCCGAGCGGCACGGCGGGAGCCTACGGGCTAGAGCCGATCGAACAGCCGCGGATCGTTGGTGCAGATCCCATCGACGCCCATCGCCGCCAGGGTTCGCATGCGCGGGAGGTCGTCGACCGTCCAGGCGATCAGCTCCATACCGAGGTCGTGGCATGCATCGACCAACCGCGTGGTGACAACGGGGTTATAGGCCCAGATCGAGTTGACGCCCAACTCCGGCGCCTGGCGGCGCACGACGCCCGGCAACCTGGCGCGCAGCGAGACTAGGCCCGCGGCCACGACCGGGCGCGCCCACGCCATCGCGTTCCAGTCGCGCGTGACCTTGGGGAGGGTCCAGCCGAGCGGGATCTCGGGATCGAGGGCGCGGAGCGCCCGGAGACTCGAGATCTCCATGGTGGAGATCTGAGTCCGCTCGAGAAGCCCGCGCTCGCTGAGGGTGGCGACCACCTCGTCCTCGCGGCCGGCGATCTTCAGATCGCAATCGATCGCGACGCGGTCGAGCGGCGGGCGTCCGAAGGCGTCCATCGCCTCCTCCAGGCGCATCGGGTCGCGGCGCGCGGCGTCGCCCCAGTCGTGCGCCACGAGAAGCGGCGGGGCACCGTCGCCGACCGGCCCGGCGGCGGCGCGGCGCCAGTCGGGACCGTCGCGGAATTCGGCCCTGGGCCGCAGCACGTCCAGCTCGATCATCTCGGCGCCGGCCTCGACCGCCGCCTCGAAGCTCTCGAGCGTGTTGCCGGGCCGGATCAGGTCCGCGCCTTTATGGCCGATTCGCTTCACCGGCCGCGGAGGGTATTCGCGCCGACTACCGGAGGCTCAGGGACTCCCCGGCGGCCGGCGATCCCTCCAGGCGCCCCTCCTCGGTCGCGTCGATGCTGAGGAGGGCGAGGACGATGACGGCGAGGCCAAGGAACCATGAGTTCCACTGGGCGGACGACGAGGTGGCGAGCCAGAAGCCGCTGCCGAAGAGCCACACGCCCACGCCGACGCTGATCATCGACAGCCACTCCGCCCGCCAGATGCCGACGCGCATGAGCGCCGCGAATGCCACGATCGCGCCGCAGATGATCGGGTTCAGGCGCGAGTCGCCGGCGACGTAATCGAGCGCCCACGGCGAGGCGACGAGCCACGCGCCCGCCAGGAGGTTGAGAAGCCCTGCCACGGTCACGCCCGTTCGCCAGTCGCGGTAAAAGCGCGGGCTCGGGTCCACCGGCGGCGCGACGTCGCCGGGCGCGAGCGCCGGTGCGTTCAGCTCCGGAACGTCGGCCTCGGGATCCTGGCCGGGGGTCGGCTTGGTCTCTTCCTCACGTGGCATGGCTCGTGACCTGTGCGCCATCCCTGCGCGGCGATTGCTCGCTCATCCCGTTCCCGCTTGAAATCGCCGGAAACGGCCCGAGTGCGTCATCCGTGCACGCGGCGGGCTACGTTCCGCCTGTGGGGAACCTGTCTGAAGCTGCCCGGCGCCGGATCGCTGCGGTCATCTTGATCGCCGGGATCGCGGTCGCCGTCCTGGCGATCACCGACGTGGGGCCGTTCTCCAACCCGCCGACCGAGGCGGAGCGGGCGCAGAGCGCGGTGGAGCAGTTCTTCGCGGCGGCGCAGGATCACGACTTCAAGGCGGCCTGCGCCCAGCTGACCGCCGAGGAGCAGCACACGATCGAACAGCGTGCCGCGAGCGTCGCGACCCAGGAGGGCCTGAAGGGCTGCGATCAGATCCTCAAGGTGTTCCTCGGCGATCAACTCGCCGGCACGCGCATCGCGAAGGTGATCGACGTGCGGGTGAGCGGCAATCAGGCGGCGATGGACGCGAACATCCGCACGCCCGGGTCGAAGGGCACGAAGCCGGTGACGTTCCACATGTTCCTGATCCGGGACCAGTGGAAGATCAACGACTTCGGCGAGTGAGCCGGGCCGGCTACCTCGTGTAGAGGTGCAGCAGGTTCAGCTCGACGCGCTCCGACGGGGTGGCGAGCAGCGGACCGACGGCGTCGTTGAAGGAGGCGAACTCCGGGTCGCTGTTGACCGCGTCGGCCGAGTCGCGATCCTCGAAGACGCCGATCCCGCGCACGACGCCGGAGGCCTCGTCGCCCAGGATCAGCACGGTCTCGAGCGCGGGGTGGTCGCTCAGGAATTCGGCGGCGAACTCCGAGTAGATCTCGGCGACCTCGTCGTAGTGCCCGGGCTTCGGGTGAAGGGTGAACTCGGCAACGTGCATGGATGGTCCTTTCCTTGTGACCGGCTTCATGGCCCCGCGGGCTCGAGTCCGCGCGAGCGGCGGAAGTCCGCCTTCTGGTTGACGTGGGGAAACGGCTCGTCTGGAGCCGCCGCGCCCAGCATGTCGCAAAGCGGGCCCCAGCCGTCGCCAGGCCGCCACTCCACGAGGCGATCGCCGGGCGCCGTTCGGCGAACCTCCTCGTTGTGGGCTTCGTATGCGGCGATCGCATCCTCGCGATTCCTCCAGCCCGGCGTGAACGACTCCATGAGGTCGATGATCATCGCGCGCCGATTCACCCACTCGGCGTCTTCGGGCGGGACCGAGGAAGTCAATGTGGAGACGATCGTCTCCTCCATGCTGTCCCACCATTCAGCCGAGGACTCGCGCACCGATAGGAGCACGATCGAGTCCGGATACGCGGCCTGAAGCTCTCGCCAGAGCGCACACGCGGGCCAATCCACCGTCGCGGCGAACCCCTGGAGCAGGGAGCGCCACTCGACCGGCTCACCGCGGATCGCGGAGTGCCATACCTCCGTGTCGCCCGGCCGCTGTAGCAGCTCGCTCATGTGGTAGCAGCGTCCGCCGAGGAGCCGCTCGAGCGCGAGCTTCAGCGAGTTGGTCCCGGTTCGGCCGAGCCCCGCCCCGACTACCCGCAGCGTCATCGAGCCGCTAGAACCATTGGTTGAACAATTGCGGCGGCTTCGCCGCCGTACCTGCCAGTCGCGGTGCTAGCACCGCGCCACCATCGAATCAGCTGTTTTCTTAAAACAGCTGATTCTCACCTGCGAAGATCTCGCTGACGCTGTCGTCCGCGAAGATTCGGCGGATCGAGTCGGCAAGCGTCTGGGCGGTCGAGAGCACCGTGATGTTGTCCGGCGCCCCGGGGCGAAGCGGGATCGTGTCGGTGACGACGATGCGCTCGATCTGCGAGTTCTCGTAGGCGAGGCGCTCGAAGGCCTTGCCGGAGAAGACGCCGTGGGTCGCAGTTGCGATGACGCGGGCGGCGCCCTCCTCGAGCACCGTCGTTGCAGCGGCGCAGAGGGTGCCCGCGGTGTCGATCATGTCGTCGACGAGCACCGCGGTCTTGCCGCGCACGTCGCCGACCACGTAGCCGATCTCGGCGACCTGCTGGGCCGGGCGTTCCTTCTCCATCACGGCCCAGTGGACGCCGATCTTGCGCGCGAAGTTGCGCGCCACCTTCACGCGGCCGGCGTCGGGGGAGACGATCACGAGCTCGTCGGGGAAGACCTGGTCCATGAACCATTGCGTGAGCATCGGCATCGCGGTCATGTGGTCCACGGGCACCTCGAAAAAGCCCTGGATCTGGCCGGAATGCAGGTCCATTGTGAGCACGCGGTCGACGCCCACCGCCTCCAGGCACTTGGCGACGACTCGCGCCGAGATCGGCTCGCGCGGCTCGGACTTCTTGTCCTGGCGCGCGTAGCCGTACCAGGGCATCACGGCGATGATGCGGTGCGCGGAGGCACCCTGCGCGGCGTCGATCATCGCCAGCAGCTCGACCAGCGAGTCGTTGGGGGTCATGCCGTGCGCGGCGTTGGCGGCCGTTGACTGCACGAGGAACACGTCGGCGCCGCGAATCGACTCCTCGTAGCGGCAGTAGACCTCGCCGTCGGCGAAGGTCTGGAGCTTCACCTTGCCGAGGTCCACGTCGAGCTGCCTGGCGATCTTGGCGGCGAGCTCCACCGATGCGCGGCCGCCGAACACCATGAGGCGCTTCGTGTACTCCTGGGGGATGGAGCTGACGGCCCGTGGGCGTTCCTCGATGGTGGTCACGAGTCCTCGGCGTCTCCTTCCTCAGTCTCCTCGCGCGCCTTCCGGTCGGCGTAGCCCTCGATGTTCTCTTGTTTCGGTCTCGCGATCCCGAGGGCGCCGGGCGGCACGTCCTCGGTGATTGCGGAGTTGGCGCCAGTGTAAGCGCCGTCGCCGATGCTTACCGGAGCGACCAGGGTCGTGTCAACGGAAGTGTGCACGCGGTGCCCGATGTTCGTGCGGTGTTTGCGGAATCCGTCGTAGTTCGCCGTGATGGTGGCGGCGCCGACGTTGGTCTCGTCCCCGACGTCCGCGTCGCCGAGATACGACAGGTGCGGGACCTTCGTGCCGGATCCGATGCGCGTGTTCTTGAGCTCAACGAAGGTGCCCACCTTCGAGCCGGGGCCGACCACGGTTCCGGGCCGCAGGTAGGCGAACGGGCCGATGCTGCACCCGTCCGCGATCTCGCTCTGCGTGATGTAGGAGTGCGGCGCGGTCACCTCGGGACCGATCTGTGAGTCGATCACGGTGGTATGAGGACCGACGATGCTCGCCCGCCCCACGCGGGTCTGGCCGCGGAGCGTCGTCCCGGGCTCGATCACGGCGTCCGGCTCGATCTCCACGTCGGCGTCGATCCAGGTGGCGGCGGGATCGGTGACGGTGACGCCGGCCAGCATGTGGCGCTCGAGGATGCGGTGGCGCGCGACCGTGGCGACACGCGCGAGCTCGGCACGGTTGTTGACGCCGATATTCACCGAGACGTCGCCGACCTTGTGGGCGATGACGCGCTTGCCCTCGGCGCGCATGAGGTTCAGCGCGTCGCCGATGTAGTACTCGCCGGCGGCGTTGTCGTTGGTGATGCGGTTGATGGCGTCCGTCAGCGCAGCGGTGTCGAAGGCGAAAGTATTCGTGTTGACCTCGTGGATCGCCAGGATCTCGGGCGCGATTCCCTCCGGGTACTTGGTCTCCACGATTCGTTCGAAGTCGCCGGATGCGTCGCGGACGACGCGGCCCAGCGATTCGGGGTCGGGCCGGTCGACCGTCACCATTGTTGCGGCGGCCCCAGCGTCGCGGTGGACCTGCACCACCTCTCTCAGGTGATCGGCGGTGACGAGCGGGTGATCGCCATTCAGCACGATCACCGTGTCGGCGCCGTCGATGACGCCGAGGGCCGCTCGGATCGCGCCGCCGGTGCCGTCGGATTGGGTCTGGACCGCGGTTTCGGTGCCCTCGGGAAGAGCGTCAACGAGGTTGCGCTCCGGCGAGACGATCACGCAGACGCGCTCGGCGCCGGCCTCGCGAGCGGCGAGAACGGGCCAGGCGACCATCGGCCGCCCGCAAACGGGATGCAGCATCTTCGGCACCGACGAGCGCATCCGAGTCCCCTCGCCGGCGGCCATGATCAACACGGTGGGGCCGCTCACCTACGGAATCCTAAAGCGGCGGTGCGGTCATCGCCGTCACGCGGCATTGGCGAGCTCTTCGCCGCCGGCAGAGATATCGCTCTGATGGCGTCGCCGATTCGGCCATGTGCGCGTCCGGATCTTGACGTTAGCCGGATCCCTCCCCTCGTTCAGGGCCCGCTCACGCTCGTACTGCCGGACCCACTTGCGAATCGCATTATCCGAGACGCCGCATCGCCGAGCCGTGGCCAAATATCCCTCGCGGTCGATTTCCTCGAGAAGCTTCGCGTATGGCGGCCGCTCCACCTTGCGGCCTCCTGGCTGTGGAACTCCCTGGCGCTTCCACCTCGATCCGCATGCTCTTGAGCAGTAGCGGTGCCCGCTATACCGGGGTGGGAATTCGCCGCCACACAATGCGCAGTTCCTCACCGGGGGAATAGTCCGTGCCTTTCTGCCGCAATGCGTATCAAGCGTCGCCGCGCAGTTCGGGCAGATGATCCTGATGTTCTCGATCCGGTTGTCGTTTCTCGTTCCGTTCACGTGGTCGAGAATCAAGCCCATTCGGCGACCACGCCAGATCTCCCCCTGGCCACAGATTTCGCAGATCGGCCGCTTCAGCCCCGCCTGATAGAGGCGGGGCTTGAGATTGCTGCGAGAGTAAGTCGATCCCTCCACGAGGATCTCGTCCAGCGGAATAGGCTGATTCGCTCGTCGGAGCGCCTCCCGGTTGGCCGCCCAGGGATCGAAGTGGTCCGCGGAGATCTTCCATCGGTGCGCCCAGGCTTTCAGCGTCTGCGGGTTGCCACCGGTGGGGCAGTACCCCAGTCTCCGCAGGGCCTCCGTCCATGAGCGGGACCGGGTGATCGCCTCACGTGCCTGAAGCTCGGTAAACCTGGGACCGGCACGCCGGGGTCTGTGGGGCGGAAGGTGCGTGGTGTCGATCTCCCATCGCGCCGCCCATTTTCGGATCGTCGAGAAGTTCTTGCCGTAGGGCGAAACGCCAAGGCGGCGGAGCGCATCGGCCCAAGACTCGGCGGCTGACAGGGCCTCAGCCGCATCCTCCTTCGTGTAGCTGGGTTTCCAGGGCATAGACCTACGAACGTATGTTCCCATACCCTGTGGACGGAACCGCGTCGGCCACATGCTCGGCGGCGCCCCTTCACCACCTAGACTGAACCTGTTCCGGGGTGGTGTAGTGGCAGCACATGAGGTTTTGGTCCTCAAGGCGATTTGGGTTCGATTCCCTCCCCCGGAGCCTCGGGCGTCTGATCCAGATTCAGTGGAAGCGCGTAGATCGATTTAGGTGGCTGACGAATACGTCTTCATCGACGAGTGGGATGTCGACGCGCCGCAGGAGGCCGTGTTCGACGCGCTTGCCGACGCCCGGACCTACCCGGAGTGGTGGCGGCCCGTCTACCTGAAGGTCGAGGCTGACTGCCCGCCCCAGGTCGGCTGCGTCTCGCATCAGGAGTTCAAGGGTCAGCTGCCCTACCACCTGAACACCCGCTCGGAGATCGTTCGCCTCGAGCGGCCGCACGAGTTCGAGGTCGAGGTCGTCGGGGACCTCACCGGCAAGGGCATCTGGACGCTGACGCCGCGCGGCGGCAAGGTCCACATCCGGTTCGACTGGCGCGTCATCGCGGACCGGCCGCTCCTTCGGTATCTCACACCGGTGCTGCGCCCGCTATTCCGCTGGAACCACAACTGGTCGATCAAGCGCGCGATCGAGGGCCTCGAGCCCTACGCCCGCTCGCGCGGCGGCAGCGCCTGAACAGCCCGCAGCAGCACCCGCGCCGGGGCGCCGTCGCCTCCCACCAGCTTGACCGGCAGGCAGATCAGGTCGTAGTCACCGGGCTCCACCTCCGATAGATCGAGCCCCTCGACGACCCAGACGCCGGCGCCGAGCAGCGCCCTGTGCGTCTCGGCTCCATCGGTGCGGTACCCGCCGACCGAGAGGTAGTCGACGCCGACCAGCGCCACGCCAACCTCGCCCAAAAGCTCGGCCGCCTCCACCGACACGTGCACGAACTTCGGATTGAACTCTCGCTCCCACCAGCGACGATCCGAGTTAGTCGTCCGGAACACCACGCGCTCCCCGCTTTGCAGATCGAGCTCCTCGACGTGCCCGCGGTCGATCGGCTCCTCCCCCTCGATCAGCACCACCCGCGCCCGTCCGAGAGCGATGTCGAGAGGAAACGTCTCAATCCCCGGGTCGTCCTCGAAGAAGTGAAGCTGCGCGTCCATTTGCGTGCCGGTGTGGGCGCTCATCGAAACCCGCGTGCGGTTCGCCTCCTCCCCCTCCGCGATGCTCTTCGTCCGCTCGAGCCTCACCGCGCGATCGCCCGGCCAGTGCACCATGCCGGAGCGCACCG
>VAYL01000056.1:0-7524 GCA_005884305.1 Actinomycetota bacterium | reverse complement strand
CCGGCGGGCGCACCCGCCCGCCCTCGGCACCCGGCTCCATCGCCGGGCCCGCGGCGCTCGCGATCCCCAGCACCCGCATCGCCTTCAGCCCAAGACTCAGCTTCTCACGTCCCTCGCTCGACCCGATGTCGTGACCGGTGAGCTCCTTCACCCGCTCCAAGCGGTAGCGCACCGTATGCCGGTGCGTAAACAGGGTCGCCGCCGTCTGCGCCACGTTCCCGTCGTTCTCGAGATATGTCTCGACCGTGTTCACCAGATCCGTCTCGTACTGCTCGTCGTACGCCGCCAGCGGCGCCAGGGTCTCCTGATAGAAGCGTTCGAGCTCGCCCGGATCCTCGCTCATCGCCGGCAGGAGCAGCCGGTACGCGCCGGTGTCCTCGAACGCCAGCATCTCGCGCCCCTCCGCCTCCGCCACATTCGCAGCCAGCTCCGCCTCCTTCCCCGCCCGGTAGAGGTCGACCGGATCCTCCGCCAATCGGCTGTGCGCAACCGTGATGCTGAACCCTGACAGCGCGGCCCCGAGCTCTCGCTCAAGCGCCTTCGCCGCGCGCGCGAGCTGCGCGTCCTCGCGAGCCGGCACTATCGAGACCACCTCCGCCGCTTCGCCCTCTCCCAGCGCACCGACCGAGCCCGGACCGACCGACCGCACCGCGCGAAGCGCGACCGTCAGCACGCGCCCCCGCCAATCGCCCGCCTGGGCGGTCCGCGGCCCCGCCCGCGCGACGATCACGCCCGCCCCGCCGTCGATCCCGGCTCCCAGCTCCGCCGCCCGCGCCACGATGTCGCCCCGGTCGGTCACCTTGCGCTCCAAAAGTGCTCGCACGAACGCGGCCGCCGCCTCGTCGCTCGCCCACTCCGGCGACCGCGACCGCTCGACCTCCAGCGCCAGCAGCGTCGAAACCATTCGCGTGACTCCGGCTCCCGGCGCATCCCCCCGCGCCCGGTAGCGAAGCTCCCCGACTACCGTGTCGGCGACCCGCAGCTCGCTGGACACGACGCCCTCTTCGCCGGCGAGCAGTTTCCGCTCCTCCGCTTGCGAGGAGGCGGCGACACCGAGCACAGCGCTCGAGCGATCGATCAGCGCCACGCTCGCACCGAGCGCCCGCGCCGCCGCACGGGTCAGCGCCGGTAGCCCCGCACCCGACTCGATCGCCTCCGACAGCTCATCCAGCACGCGCTCGGAGCCCTCGTTTGCAGGGGTTTTCCGCGTTGCCTGCTCCGGGACCACCGGAGCATGGTAGGCGCAAGCCCCCCGGCACGCTCAAGTCAGGCCTAAAGCCCGGGGACGGTCTCCGTTATTTGCGGCCAGTAGTAGACGATCAGTACGCCGATGGCGGGCGCCAGGATCAACCCGGTGAACGCGAGCAGGGTAACGACCCCCGCCCCGCCGAACAGGAAGTACTCAGTCCCGATCGCGAGGGACAGCATCAATTGAATTGTTGCAAGGGCCCGTTTGGGAATCCCGCGTGTGCCCGGGGGCGTCCAGGACCGAGCGGGACCGGCGCGAAGTGTCCTGCGCGTCATCCGGGTGCGCGGGGGGTTTCCGGACGGGCTCTCAGGTGAGTGACGACCATCGCGACCGCGGCGCATGCGCAGAACGCGCCCGCGCCCAGCGCCCACCCACTGGTCACGTCGCTCAGGTAGTGGACGCGCAGGTAAACGCGCGACAGTCCGACCAGAACCGCCAGCGCGAACCCGGCAACGAGCAGGGCAGTTCCGCCCCACATCCCGGGACGCATGCGGATCGCAAAAGTCACCGCGAGCCATGGATAGAGCACCGCGTGGGCAGCGTGGCCGCTCGGAAAGCCGGACCCCTGTGTCCCCGTAAGGGGATCGGGGGGTCGCGGCCGGTCCGTCAACTCCTTCAGCTCCGCAACTCCGATGAAAATGATCGCGGCTGCCATGACGATCACCGCCGCCTCGATCCACCGCCGCTGCCACGCCAGGAGGAATGTCGCAATCGCCAGGATCGGAGCGATCACCGGAGTCGAGCCCAGCGCCGTCACGACCTTCGCCACGTCCACGAGCCAGGCCGTCTGCAGGTCGTTCGCCACATCGAGCGCCGTCTGATCGCCCGGCGTGGGGCCTGGATGGTCGAGCACGGTCGTCGTGTAGGCGACGACCACGTAGGCCGCGACCGCGAGGATCGCCAGCACGGTGGTGAACTCGAGCCCCAGCCCACCCGGCGTGACCCGACCCCAGAGGAACCGCGCCTGGGGGCGAAGCCGGCGCCCCAGCGCCACCGCCGGCCGCAGGACCGGCCGGCGGTCCATCGCCGCGACCAGGCGCGCGCGATTCTCGGCCTTGCGCAGGAACCGCACGGCCCACACGATCGCGATGATCGCGACGATCGCGATCCCGAAGAAGAGCGTCCCCTGCCCGGCAGCATGAGCAGCGGCGTCGAGGCTCCGCGAGGCGAAGTATCCGAGGAGCACGTACGCGGCCGCCCACAGCCCGGTCCCGAGCACGCTGAACGGGAGGTAGTTCCAGTACCGCATGCCCGAGGTCCCCGCGGTGAACGGCGCAAGCGCGCGCACGAGGCCGATGAATCTGCCGATCACGATCGTCCTGCCGCCATAGCGGCTGAAGTACGCCTCGACCCGGGCAAAGCGCTCCTCGGTGATCCGCACCCGCGCTCCGTGGCGCAGGATGAACTCGCGCCCCAGCATGCGCCCGAGCAGAAAGCTCACCGAATCGCCCGCAAAGCAGCACGCCCACACGATCCCGATCGTCAGGATCACCGACGTCTCGCCCTGGCCCGCCACCGCGCCACCGAGGAGCACGACGGTCTCGCCGGGAAGCACGAGCCCCACGAACGCCCCGGTCTCGAGGAACGCCGCCGCCCCCACGATGAGATACGTGAGCTTGCCGACCTTGCTCGCGAGGTCGTTCAGCGTGTTCTGAAGGCTGATGTTGGGCGCCAGCTGGCTGAACGCGACGATCGCGCCGACGATCACGACGAGCGCGGCGATCTGGAGGATGCGCGTCCTCCGAGAGACCTCCTCGCTCATCGCCCCGGATCCGGCCCCGCGACGATCGCGCCGGCAAAGCGCGGCCCCAGCCGCCCGACAGCGGCGTCCGCGGCCGCGATGTCCTCGAACAGCCCAAACGCGGTCGGCCCGGAGCCGGTTACGAGGGTCACCTCCGCGCCGGCCTCCCGAAGCGCCGCGAGCGCCTCGCCGATCCGCGGGCGCAGCGAGAGCGTCGCCCGCGCCAGATCATTGACGAGTAGCTCCCGATAGTCGAGCGGCGACCCCCGGCCGCTGGCGGCCTGCCGAAGCGCGCGCGTGACCTCCTCGAGCTCCGCCGGATCCCGCCCGAGACCCAGCCGATCCGCCTCCTCGTAGACGCCCGCAGTGGACAGCCCTTCCTCGTCGGGAATGAGCACGATCCCGAAGTGGGCGGGCGCCGGCAGCGGCTCGATCACCTCGCCGGCCCCGCCGACCAGCGCGAAGACGGGATCGAGCTGCGACGGGACGTCGGCCCCGATCTCGGCGGCGAGCCCGTCCAAGTCATCGACCTCCCCGCGCGCCAACCGAAGCACCGCGGCCGCGTCCGCGCTGCCACCGCCCAGCCCGGCCGCCACCGGGATCCGCTTCTCGATCTCCACCCGCACGGGATCGCGGCTCCATCCGCGGGCGCGGAGTCCCGTCAGCGCCGCCTCGGCGATGTTCGGCCCTTCGACCTCGGGGCACACCACCACATCGCGCTCGGCGTCGCGCACGACGATCCGGTCCGACAACGTGATCGGGCAGAACAGCGAGCGCAGCTCGTGCAGCCCGTCGTCACGACGGCGACCGAGATACAGGCACAGGTTGAGCTTGGCCGGCGCTCGAAGCGTCAAGCGACCCCCAACTCGGACGCGAGCGCCGCGAACTGCGCCGGGGCGAGTCGCTCGGCCCGGGAGTCCGGCGCGAGATCCACGCGCTCCAGCGCCTCGCGCGCTTCGGCGCGTGAGGCAACCCCGGCCAGCTCCAGGGAGCTCGCGAGCGGCTTTCGCCGGTGAGCGAAAGCCGCTCGCACCAGCGCAGCCACCTCGGGCGCCGCCGCCGGCCCGACCCGTCGCAGCCGCACGAGCGCCGAATCGACCCGCGGCCGCGGCCGGAACACCGCGCGGTTCACCCCTCGCACAACCTGAACCTCGCACGCCATCTGGACGAGGACGCTGGGCGAGCCGTACTCCCGAGACCCCGGCGCCGCGCGCAGCCGCTCCGCGATCTCGCGCTGAACCATCACCGTCCAGCGCTCGACGCTCGGCAGCTCGGCGATCGTCCGCAACAGCACCGGCGTCGCGACGGAGTACGGCAGGTTGGATGGGACCGTGGTCGGCGCCGGCTCCAGAGCTCCCAGCTCGATCCGCATCGCGTCCCCGCGCACGACCGAAACGTTCCCGGGCTGCTCGGCCAACTCCTCCAGCTCCTCGGCCAGCCGCTCGTCGATCTCAACCACATGCGCTTCGTGAGCGCCCCCTCCCCGCCACCGATCTCGAGTGCGACATCGCCCGCCTCGAGCTCCGCGTCGCGGACGATGGCGTCGAGCAGGTTCGGGTCCGCGAGGAAGTTCTGCCCGAGCCTCACCACCCGAACACCCTCGCCGCGTTGGCCTCAACGCTTCGCTCGAGCTCCCCATACGGCACACCCCGCTCGGCCGCCACGACCTCTGCGACCTCGACGACGTTTGCCGGTTGATTCGGCTTGCCGCGCACCGACTGCGGCGCCAGAAACGGCGAATCGGTCTCGACGAGGAGCAATTCCTCGGGCACCAGGCGCGCCGTCTCGCGGAGCTCATCCGACTTCGGGTAGGTGACGTTGCCGGCGAACGAGCAGTACCAGCCGTGCTCAACCGCCTCGCCCACCCGCCCCGGCGGCACCGAGCAGCAGTGCAGGATCACCGTGACCCCTCCCGCCTCCGCCGCAAGCGTCCCGAATGCCTCATCCATCGCGTCGCTGGTGCGGGGCTGATCGCGCAGGTGGATCACGAGCGGGAGCCCCGTCCGCCGCGCGATCCCGATCTGCGCCGCAAAGGCAGCTCGCTGCGCGTCGCGAGGGCTGGAGTCGCGGTAGTAGTCGAGCCCGGTCTCGCCGATCGCCCGCACCCGCTCGTGCCCCGCGAGCTCCTCGATGTCCGCGGCGGCCGCGTCGTCGAACCCGGACGCGGAATTCGGATGCCGCCCGACCGACGCAAACACCCCCTCCTGAGCCTCCGTGGTGCCGATCGCCTCGCGATTCGAGCCCTCGTCGAGCCCAACGGTCAGGATCCGCCGAACTCCGGCCCGCCGCGCGTCGGCGACCAGCTCGCCATCAGCGGGCTCACAGACCCCGAGGTGGGCATGCGTATCGACCACGGCGCCAGTCTAGGAGCGCGCTCGTACGCCAGCCCGCCAAGCGTGCGGCAGAAAATGCACCGCATAGGTTCATTTGATGCCGCTCGCGCCCGCGAGCGGGCGGTTAAAGGTCTCGACGCGAGAACGCAAGCGCCGCGCCGCCCGCCACGAGCGCGGTGTAGGCGATCGCCCACAGAACGAGCAACGGCCCGGCGCCCTCGGCACCGCCGAACGGCCCGAGCTGGAGCGCGACCCCGGTCAGGCCGCCCGTGCTCGAGATCAGCGCGTGCAGGCCCGCCTGGTATAGCCCGTCGAACGGCAGCAGCCAGGTCGCGACGCGGCCGATCGTGTGCAGCGAGCCGGAATCGAGCGCGCGCCCGATCTGCGAGAGGAGCCCTGCGGTCAGCCCGGTGCCGAACACCATGAAGACGGCGATCCCCTGCGCCGTCGCCGACATGAAGACCGAGGCGAACAGCGAGATCGCCGCGACAGTGACCACGGCCAGCGCGAGCCCGAGGGCCGGCCCCACCACGTGGTCGGGCGTCCAGCCCCCGACCGCCGCCGTGATCGCGAGCGCGAGCCCGTAGACGACCAGCGCGTAGGCGGCGGAAACGACGGCCGCGCCAGCGAGCCGCGCCAGCACGATCGTCCGCCTGCCGATCGGTCGCACGACGATGGGCTGGAGCAACCCCGCCTCGGCGTCTCCCCGAACGACGCCGAGCGTCAGGAAGATCGCCACCACGGACCCCAGAAAGAGGACCGCGAACATCGCCAGGCCGAACACGGTGGCGCCGGTGAATGCCTTCGGGTCGAGGATGTTCTTGTCCGGCGGAACGAAGCTCTCGACGTCCCGGAAGGCGAAGTAGGTGCCCAGCCCGTACAGCGCCAGGAAGCCCACGGTGAGGACGAGGACCACCAGGAACACGCGGCGCCGCAGGCTCTCGCGGAGCGCGTAGCCGACGATTACGAGCGCGGCGCCGGCACCGGTCATCCGGTCGCTCCCCCGACCGCCTCGAGATAGGTCTCCTCGAGCGTGCTCGCCAGCACCCGCGCCCCGTACACCCGCTCGCCCGACGCGACCAGCTCGGCGACGATCCGCGGCACGTCCTCGCGCGTCGCGCCCTCGTACAGGCGCGTCCCGCCGTCGACCTCGATCTCCACTCCGCGCGGCCGCGAGAGGTCCGCCGGACGCCCCTCCGTCACCACGCGCCCCTCGTTCAGAATCGCGACGCGATCGCAGACCCGCTCGACCTCGCTCAGCAAATGGGAGTTCAGGAGCACCGAGGTGCCGCGGGTGCGCAGCTCGCCCATCAGCTCCCGGACGATCCCCCTGCCCGCGGGGTCGAGGGCGCTCGTCGGCTCGTCCAGCAGGAGAAGCCGCGGTCCGCCGACCAGAGCCTGAGCGATCCCAAGCCGCTGCTGCATCCCCTTGGACATCGCCTCCACCCGCGTGGACGCGGCGGCGAACAGCCCGACGAGTGCCAGCAGCTCGGCCCGCTCGGAGGCTGCGCCACCGGACCCGGCCAGCCGCTGGTGCAGCACCAGCACCTCGTCAGCGGTCATCCATCGCGGAAAGCGAAAGAGCTCGGCCAGGTAGCCGATCATCCCCCGGGCCGTCCGCGTCCCCGCGGGGCGCCCGCCTACCTCGACGGTTCCGGAGGTCGGGCGCACCAACCCGCACGCGATCTTCGTCAGCGTCGACTTCCCGGCGCCGTTTGGCCCGAGCAGCCCGACGAGCTCCCCGTGGCCAACCTCCAGGCTCACGCCGCCGAGGGCGGTCGTGCGGCCATATGTCTTGCCCACGCCGCGCGCGACGAGGGCGACGGAGTCCGGGCTCGGTGTCACTCCGCGCGCAGCGCCGCGGTCTTCGCGAGCTGCCGAGCCTGCGCCGCATCGGGAGCGAATGCGATCGCGGACGCGTGGCCGAGCGGCAGCGCCGACATGTATCCGCCGTCGACCTTCCACGTCAGCGGGCCGGCAGGCTTGGCCAGGAATCCCAGAAGCGCGTAATCGTGGAGCCCGCCGGCGAAGAGCGCGGCGGATTTGGAGCTCCGCCACCGCCAGACCAACACGCCGGCCGCGTCCTGGCGGCAGGCGCCGATACAGGCCGGCGCGTTGCGGCGGCGCCACACCTCGAAGCGAGCGCCGTGCCAGCCATCGGCGATGCGGGCGCTGACGGCCTCGCGCAGCCCAACGGTCAG
>VAYL01000165.1:23794-28673 GCA_005884305.1 Actinomycetota bacterium | reverse complement strand
TCAGCTTGAACAAGTAGGTGGCAACTGGAGGCTGAGGTTCAGGCGAGTCCTCCCGCACGCGCCCGAGAAGGTTTGGCGCGCGATCACTGAGCCCGAGCATCTGGAGGCGTGGTTTCCGACGACGATCGAGGGCGAGCGGACGAGCGGCGCCGCGCTGCGGTTCGCGCACCGTACGCGGGACCTTCCGGTGATGGAGGGCGAAATGATCGCTTGCGAGCCCAATTCGCTCTTGGAATTCAACCATGGACCGGACTATACGTGACTAGTTGGTCACATGTCGGCTCAAGACGTCTGCGGCCGCACCAGGACCCAGCACGCAACCCCGCCCGCGATGAGAGCCGCGGCGCTCACGAGGAAGCCGCTCGCTCCGGCGATGCCGCCGATCAGCGCGACGCCGATGGCGCCGCCGCACTGACGCGCGGTGTTGTTCACCGCCGAGGCCATGCCCGCGCGCTCGGCGGGCACCGACGCCGTGGCTCCCGTGACCAGGCCGCCTCGAAGCGAACGGATAGCGATCGCCGGGCCGGCGCCACCTTCATCCCGCAAATTGCGGAAACCCGACTGGCGGAATCGCGATGCTTTGTGTACTGTCGCGCGGCGACCGGGAGAGAGAAGCAAATCGCCGAAGCCAGGCGAAGAGCAACTCTCGACAGGCAGCGAATGAGCTTATTTCGTGCGAAGGCTACGCACGAGCAGGCAAAATCGCCGCCCCCGGTCGTTTTTCGTGTCCCGTATGTGAGAGGGATGGGAGCGGGCGGGCTAGCTGCGAGCCGATCCCCGGGTCGGCGCCCACAGCGCCCTGCTCCCGGTGCGCCCGGGTCGCGCGGCCGCGTGCGGCAGGCGCGCCGCGGCCGACGGCACAGTCACCGCGCCTTGGACGTTAGGACCGGGGCCGGACGTTCTGTGTTGTTGTCGTGGCGTTGCGTGAGCTCGTGGATGTATCCCGCCACGATTCCGCGCTCGGCGCGCTGGGCCTGGCTGTCCCGTGTGTCGCGAGGGCTCTGCCTTGTCACTGATTCGTTCATTGCCCGCTCCTGATCCTCGTAAGCTTGTTTGACGTTCGTCGTACCTTAGCAAGGGGTTCGACGGACGTCGTACAAACGGTCTAAGGCGCAGGGAGCTCGTCCAGGGTGGCGACGTCGAAGTCCCCGTGGTCGCTGCCCAGGCCCTGCGCGACCATCCCAGCCGCTGCGCACCCGAGCCGCGCCGAGCCGCGCCGCGAGCGGCCGAGCGACAGGCCTCGCAGAAAGCCGGCCGAAAACGCGTCGCCGCAGCCCGTCGTGTCGACGGCGTCGACGTCGAAGGCGCGCACCGGCTCGCTCCCCTCCTCATCGACGATCAGCACCCCTTCGGCGCCCTGCGTCGCGACGACGCACCCTACGCCGCGGCGGATCAGCGCCCGGCAGCCGGAGGCCAGGTCTTCCTCGCCGGTGAGGCCGAGCACCTGCTCGTCATTGGGGAGCAGGTAGTCGAGCTCCGCAAACGCCGGCGCGATCCAGTCGATGATGTCGCTGGCCTGCTCGCCCGGAGCGAGGATGTCCGCCGACGTGGTCGCGCCGTTCTCGCGGGCGTGAGCGAGGATGCGGGCGGCTGCCTCGCCGCCCATGAACTCGGGGCCGCCCAGATGCAGATGTGTCGCATCCCGCAGCGCGTCCCACGGAACGTCGTCGGGGCCGTACGTGGCGTTCGCGCCGATGACGTGAAGCGCCGGGCGCTCGCCGCTGGGCCGGATGGGCAACACGCTCGCCGAGGTCTGAACGTCGTCGCGGCGCACCAGGTGCCGCGTGTCGATTCCGTCACGCTCCAAGAGGGAGACGAGCATGTCGCCGACCGCGTCGGATCCAATCGCCCCGGCGCTCAACACTTTCGCGCCGAGCTTCGCCAGCGTGATCGCTGTTCCCCCAGCCGACCCGGCCGCGGTGATCTTGATCTCGTCGACGAGGGCCCCGCCCTGGCCCTCGGGGATGGCCTCAACGGGGCGCACGAGCACGTCCAGGACATGCACACCCATTGCGATCGCAACCATCTCGTCGTTCATTCGCCCTCCTCATCGTCGTCCCGGGCGGACCGTGTGGTCCCGTAGCCGCGCTCGACCGCCGCGGCCACGACAGCCTGGCGCTGCGCCTCGTCGAGCGTCTTCGGCTGCCCGATCGCCGTCGCGCGCCAGTAGACGGTGCACGCCCACTCGAGGAGAAGCGCCCGGTCGAGGGCGGCCGCCACATCGGGCGCGTGCGTGATGGCACCGTGATTCGCCATCAGTGCCGCGGTCTTTCCATCGAGCGCATCGAGCACGGCCGCGGCGAGCTCCGGCGTTCCGAACGTCTCGTAAGGCGCCACGCGAACGCTGCCACCCAGCAGGAGCATCGAGTAGTGCACACAGGGGAGCTCGTCGTCGAGCACGCACGCGAGTGCGGTCGCCATCGGAGCGTGGGTGTGGACGACGGCGCCGGCGTCATAGCGCTCGTAGATCCCCAAGTGCAGCCCGAGCTCCGACGTCGGCTCCAGGTCGCCCTTGACGAGGTTGCCATCGAGGTCGACGACGCTGACCTGCTCGGGCGCGACCTCGGCCAGGACCGCGCCCGTCGGGCTGACCGCGATCGCGTCGTCACCGGCCTTCGCGCTGACGTTCCCGGCCGTCCCGATCACCAGTCGCTCCTCCGCGAGCCGGCGGCAGGCCTCGGCGACCTCGGTGCGCTCGCGCTCGAACATCGGCGCGTCATTTTGCAGGGCGCGCCGTCCCGGCGCGCCGACGCCGTCGGGCCTAGGCGGTTCGGACTAGCCTCACGCCATGCCCGAGCTGGTCCTGGCGCGCCATGGGGAGACGGAATGGAGCCTGAACGGCCGCCACACCGGGACCACCGACCTCCCGCTGACCGAGAACGGGCGCCGTCGTGCTCGCAATCTCGCGCCGCGCCTGGAGGGCCGTGACTTCGCGCTCGTTCTGACGAGCCCGCTCCAGCGCGCGAGGGAGACGTGTGAGCTCGCCGGACTCGGCGAGTGGGCGCAGGTTCGCGACGACCTTCACGAATGGAACTACGGCGACTACGAGGGGCTCACCACGGCACAGATCCACGAGGGCAACCCAGGCTGGTCGCTCTGGTGGGACGGCTGCCCGAACGGAGAGAAGGCGGCCGACGTGGGCGCGCGGGCCGATCGGGTGATCGCCGAGGCCAAGGCGGCTGACGGCGACGTCGTCTTCTTCGGGCACGGCCACATGCTGCGCGTAGTCGGCGCGCGTTGGGTGAACCTGCCTCCCGAGGACGGCGGACTGCTGGGCCTGGGGACCGGGGCTCTATGCAAGCTCGGGTACGAGCACGACCTGCCGATCATCGACCGCTGGAATGAGGCGGTCGGATGAGCTTCGCACCCGGAATCGAGTCGACCTTTGGCGCTGTACCTGCTCGATCGCGCGCGCGTTGCGCGCGCGGCCGGCGCACGTCTCTACCATCCCGCACCATGCGCATCGATGAGATTCTCGGCGGAACCGAACCCGTCTTCTCGATCGAGTTCTTCCCACCGAAGACTCCCGAGAAGGTCGAGGACCTGTTCGAGACCGTCGAGGCCCTGAAGCCGCTCGCGCCCAACTACGTCTCGGTCACCTACGGGGCGGGCGGCGCGACGCGTGACGGCACGGTTGAGATCGCCAACAGGATCAAGCAGGAGTACGGGCTCGAGGCGATGGCGCACCTGAGCTGCGTCGGGGAGACGCAGGAGGGCCTCGTCGAGATCCTCGATCGGTTCCACGAGGCGGGGATCGAGAACGTGCTCGCGCTCCGGGGCGATCCGCCGCGGGGCGAGGCCGCCTTCCGTCCCCCGGAGGGCGGGCTCTCCTGCGCCGCCGAGCTCGCGGGCTTCATCTCCGAGCGCTACGACTTCACGATCGGCGGCGCCTGCTTTCCGGAAGTCCATCCCGAGGCGCCCGATCTGGAGGCCGACCTCGCCTACCTGAAGACGAAGGTCGACGCCGGCGCGAGCTTTCTCATCACGCAGCTCTTCTTCGACAACAGTCTCTACTTCGACTTCGTCAGCGCCGCCCGCGAGGCCGGAATCGGTGTCCCGATCATCCCGGGCGTGATTCCGATCACGAGCTTCGACCAGATCGTTCGCTTCTGCGACCGCTGCGATGCGTCCATTCCCGAGGAGCTCGCGAGGGCGATGCACGCGCTCGGCGGGGACACCGAGGCCGAGGCGCTGCTGGGCGTTGCGTACGCGGCCCGGCAGTGCGACGAGCTTCTGGCGGGCGGGGCGCCGGGCATCCATTTCTACGCGCTGAACCGCGCCCCGGGCACGCGAGCGGTGCTGAGCGCGCTGCGGGCGTCGCGCCCGTGGGAGCGCGCGCAGGCTCCTCCTCCGTCCCCGGAGTTCGCTGTCTAGTACCGGCCCGGCATCGGGGGCTACTTCGTACACTCGTCCCGCGATGGCAGCCGCCGACGGGTCGTTCCGATACCACGGGCACCGCATCACCTACGACGTCCACGGCAGCGGCGACCGGGTCTTGGTGCTGGTTCACGGCCTGTTGATGAACCGGCGCATGTACGACACGCTGGCGCCTGAGATCGCGTCGCGGGGCAACCGTGTTGTGACCGTGGACCTGCTCGGGCACGGTCGCTCGGACCGCCTCGCCGACCGTCAGATGTACTCGATGACCGCGTTCGCCGACCAGGTCCTCGCGCTCTTGGACCATCTTGAGCTCGAGGCGCCGGTGGTGGGCGGGACGTCGCTCGGAGCCAATGTCGGTCTCGAGTTCGCCGCGCACCATCCCGGCCGGGCCGGCGCGCTCTTCATCGAGATGCCGGTCCTCGAGGATGCCCTGCTCGGCGCCGCGCTGATGTTCACGCCGATCCTCCTGGGGCTGCGGTTCGGCAGTCCGCTGCTGAAG
>VAYL01000165.1:4809-23529 GCA_005884305.1 Actinomycetota bacterium | reverse complement strand
CGTCGACGCCAACTCGATTCTCGAGTGGCGTCTCACCCCCGACCGGCTGACCGACGAGCTGGCCGCCTTCCTCGACGATGTCTATGCCGAGGGCGAGGCGGAGGGCGAGCGTCCCGCCCGCGCCGTAAGCGGCTAGCCCGCCTCCGGCTCGCGGTATGCCGGGAAGAAGCGAGTGTCGCGGCGGTTTCCACCAAGACTCGCGTACGCCTCGGGATCGCACACGATCTCGTGGGTGATGAACGGGAGCTCGGCGTTCGAGAACCCGCGCTTGAAGTCCTCGAGGCCATCGCCGGGCTTCACCCCGCCTCCCAGGTTGAGCCGGACGCCGAACTCGTCGGCGAGCTCGATGGTCGCGGCGATGACGTTCTTGAAGGGCGAGCGCGGGCGGTGCACCTCGGCCGTCCCGCCGAGGTAGTAGTGGAGCATGTCGTCGGAGCGGACGACGATCGCTCCGGCCGCCGTCGCCCGCTCCGGGCTCCGCGCGAGGAACAGCCACGAGCGCTCGTACTCGAGAATCGCCTTGAAGTAGTCCGGCTCGAAGAAGTAGCGCTCGGCGGCCTCCACGCCCCGCATCGTCTCCGTGTAGACGGAGTGAAAGCTCAGCCGGTGCTCCACGGTCGTTGACGGTCCCGGAAGCGCCTCGACGTGGTAGCCGAGCCGCTCGTTCTGGCGGATCTGCTCCGCGAAGCGCGTACGAATCTGACGTTTGCGGGATGGGTCGTGGACCTGGACCGCGGATCGCCGAGTGCCGCCGGCAAAGCAGGGCGCATGTCCGATCCGGTCGCGTACGAAGATGCTCACCAGGCCCGTCGCGGACCAGTCGAGCGCCCCGGGGTCAGGTGGAGACGAGCGATCCACCCGAATGGCGGCTCCCGGGTAGCCGTAGGGGGTGATCGCGTCCAGCTGACCCGAGTCGCCGATCCCGTGGACCAGTAGAGGAAGCGCGAGCTCGTCGCCCGAGTCGCCGCCGACGATCAGCGAGTGGCTCACGCCCTCGGCCTCGTAGAAGGCACGCGAGCGAAAGAAGTCGTCCGTCTCGGCGGCGCGCCCGGCGTCGTCGACGAGCTGGGCGACCCGGTGGTCGCCGGTGATCAGCGCTCGCTCTGCCAACCCGTGAACTCCTCGGGCAAGAGCCCCCACACCTCGTTGTCCACGGTCTCGTCGTCTCGGCGGATCGCCCGTCTCATCACGCCCTCCCGCTGAAAGCCCAGAAACGTTACGACCTTCTGAGCCGCTTGGTTGGTCGCCGGGATCTCGGCGTGGATGCGGTGGGCGCCATGGTCCTCGAAGGCATGGACGCACGCCTGGCGCTCGGCCTCCCGCGCGACACCCTTGCCCCACGCCTCTGGATCGCCCACCAGAACCGCGAGTTCCGGGCCGGTCTCGCGCCCGAGCCCGAACAGCGCCACGAAGCCCACCGGCTCGTCTCCGCGATCGAGAAGGATTGCCCACTTGCGGTCGCGGCTCGCGTCCATCGCCCGCTCGACCCAGCCTCGGGCGTCGTCCTCGGAGAAGTTGTCGCGGCTGCCGACGAGATCCGCTGTGACTCGCTCGTCGTTGAACCAGCGATGCACGGCCCTGTAGTCATCGGGCCGAAAGTCGCGGAGGTCGATCGTCGCCGCCATCGCTCACAACCTATAGCTGCTTGATCAACCGCTTCGAGGTCTCCTCGAACCCGAGGCCTCGGTAGAAGCCGTGTGCGTTCTCACCCGTAGAGGCCGTGCCCGCTCGCCAGCAGGCGGAGCGTCCGGCCAAGGATCCGCAGGTCGAGTCCAGGCGATCGGTGGTCCACGTACCAGACGTCGAGCTCGATTCGCTCCTCCCACGGGATGCCCGCGCGCCCGTTCACCTGCGCCCATCCCGTGAGGCCCGGCTTGACCTCGAGGCGTCGGCGCTGCCTCGGCGTATAGAGGACGATCGCCATGTCGCCGCGGAGCACGTTCACGAGGTTCGGGAGCTCGTCAAGGGAGAACCTCCGCAGTACTCGGCCCGCCGCGGTCACTCGCGGATCGCCTGCCAGAACCGGCGTGCCCACGCCCACCGGGTCGGCGCCGAGCTGCATCGTCCGCAGCTTGTACAGGTCGAAGTGGGCGCCGTCCTTGCCGATGCGCCGCTGGCGATAGATGACCGGCCCCCGCGACGTGAGCTTGATCGCGACGGCGGCAAGAGCCAGAAGCGGAGCCGCGAGGATCAGTCCGAGCGCGGCGAGCAGAACATCGGCCGCCCGCGGCATCTACCTCGTCCCCTCGGCCTTCTGCCACGTCGTGGGCACGCCATGGCGCAGGTACTCCCAAAGCCCTGCGGCGCTCGACGCGGTCACCGCCAGGTAGTAGTGGGCGATCCGGAATGGCCGCAGGGGCCAGACCGCCCCGATCGCCGCTGCCGCCAGGAGCGCGACCTGCGCGGCGAGCGTCGCGACGTAGATCGTCCCCCCGCCCGCCAGGGCGATATTCGTCCCCAGCGCGATCAGGTGGAGAAACGGCGAGACGTACCGCAGCATGCGGTGAGAGGCGATCTCGAACGCGTACAGCGGCCCGTAGCCTCGCGGGGAGAGCAGCCCGTAGCGCAACATCGTGCTCCAGGCCCCCGCCATCATCCGGCGCTTGCGGGCGAACTCGCTACCGATGGTCGCGGCGAGCCGCTCTCGCGCGACGGCTTCCGGCGCATAGATCGGGCGCCACCCGCGCTTGACGAGCTCGTACGGAAACGAGATGTCCTGGCCGCGCGTTGGCTCGAGAAAGATGTACGCGTCGCGGCGCACCGCGTTGATCGCGCCGTTTCCAGCAGTGACGCCCGCGAGCCGCGATTCAAGCGCGCGCACCGCCATCTCGTAGCGCCAGTACAGGCCCTCCTCGTTGGCCGCCCCGGCGCCGTCGAGGCGCACCTGCCCGCATACGTAGCCGACATCCGGGTCGCGCAGGCGCGCGACGAGCAGGCGCAGCGCGTTCGATCGCCAGAAGCTGTTCGCGTCCGAGAAGGCCAGCACCTCTCCGCCCGAGCGCTCCACCGCGGCGTTCAGCGCCGCCACCTTGCCGCCCCGCGGCAGATCCAAAACCAGGTCTGCGCCCGCCGCGCGCGCCACCTGCACAGTGCCGTCGGTGGATCCGTCGGACGCGACGATGACCTCGAGCCGATCGCGCGGATAGTCCAGCGCGAGCGCGTCGCGGACCTTGCGCTCGATCACCTCCTCCTCGTCGTGCGCCGCGACGATGAGCGACACGGGCGGGAGCTCGTCGTCTGGCGCCCCCCCAGCCCGCTGCGCCCGGTCGGGGCGGGTGAGGACGAGAGCCCACAGCACAAGGGGATAGCCGAGGTGGGTGTACACGAGGAGGGCAACAGAGACCCAGAAGACGACGGCGAGGACGGTCACCGCGTTAGCTCCCGGTACAGGTCGAGCGTCTGCCGCGCGACGGCCTCCCACGAGTACGGGCCCGCCGCGGCCGCGGCCGCGGCCTCAGCAAGCTGCTCGCGCTGCGCCGGGTCGTCGATCAGCTCTTGGAGCCGCGCGGCTAGCGCCTCCGGAGCCCCCGGCGCAACGAGCGTCCCCGCCCCCGTCGCGGCGACCTCGCCGAAGCCGCCGACATCGCTCATCACGATCGGCTTGCCGAACGCGAGCGCGGCGAACAGCACGCCCGACTGCTCCGCGTCGCGGTGCGGCAGGGCGACCACGTCCGCGCGGCGAAAGTAGGCCGGAAGCTCCCGGTCGCTCACGAAGCGAGGGACGAAGCGCACCCGTCCGGGCGCTCGCGACGCCCGTTCCCGCAGGTCGTCGAGCGAGAGTCCGAGAGGCCTACCGACGATCCAGAGCTCCGCGTCCGTCAGGGACCGGAAGGCATCGAGCAGCACGTCGACTCCCTTGTAGGGGCGGATCAGCCCGAAGAACAGGATCACGGGCTCGGTGACGTCGGCGAGCTCCGGCGGGAGCGGCACCTCATCGGGCTGGCGGGTGAGGTAGTCGAACGCGCCGTGCGGGATGACCCTGACTCGCGCCGGATCGATTCCCGTCTCCGCGAGGCGCTCGCGCCCAAACTCGGCGTCCATTCGCTCCAGCATGCGCCGCAGCGGGCGCCGGCGTCGCTCCCACCCCTCGCTTCGCAGCACGCCGTGCGCCGTCAGGACCCGGGGTTCCCCGGCTGGTAACAGGCGGCTGTCGAACGCGGGAACCGGAAGCCACTGGAAATGGCGAATGTCCACGTTCGCGCCGTTCCGCCGGTAGCGCAGCATGTCGGCGACGTGCTCAGCAAGCTTCAGCGCCCGGCGCCCAGGGGCATCGGCGTCGCGGCGACCGGACAGCCTGTAGAAGGACTCCCGCACCTCGTAGCCGAGCGGGGCCGGCACGGATCCGTGGACGAACCGGCTCGTGACCAGCTCGACGTCGGCCCCGGCTCGCGCCAGGGCGGCGCAAAGGGAGCGGTCATAAGGGGGCGTGTAAGCAGGGGGGTCGACGACCTGAACGCGCATTCGCGAGGATTGTGGCGATGGAGCTTTCCTACTGCGTGGTGAACACCAACGGGCGGGACTTCCTGCTCGAGTGCCTGCGGTCGATCAAGCGCACGGATCCGGAGGACACAAAGAGCGAGATCCTCGTCCTCGACAACGCCTCCGACGACGGCTCGGCCGAGGCGGTCGTGGGAGAGTTTCCCGAGGTCCGCATCATCCGCCGCGATCGCCGCGCCGGTCTCGCGGAGAACAACACGCTGATAATGCGCGAGGCTCGAGGCAGGGTTTGTCTCCTCCTCAACGAGGATTCGGAGCTCATCGACGGCGCTGTCACCGAGCTGCTCGCCGCTCTGCGCGACGACCCCGGGGCGGCGGTCGCAGGCGCCCAGCTCGTGGATCCGGACCGAAACCCAATCCCGTGCGCGTGGCGCTTCCCCGGCCTCGCGATCGCGACGGCCCAGGCGCTGTTGCTCCATCGCCGATTGGTCACGCAGAGCCACGGCGGCGATGGTCCGCCACGCGACGTCGGCTGGGTCCAGTCCTGCACGATGCTCGTCCGGCGGGAGGTGGCCGAGAGCGTCGGCTACCTGGATCCCGACTTTTTCGTCTACTCCGAGGAGGTCGACTTCCAGAGGCGAATCCACGACGCGGGATGGCGGATCCTCCACGTCCCCCGCGCCCGGGCGATCCACCACGAGCAGCTCGCCGCTGACCGGTCGGCCGGGGGGCGGCGGCGGATCGTCCAGTTCCACCGCGGCCGCGACCTGTACATGCAAAAGCACCACTCCCGGCCGGTGGTGCTGCTCTCGCGCGTGCTGTGGTCGCTCTCGTACCTGCCACGCGCGCTCGCCGCCCTCGTCCTGCCGAATCAGGATCCGCCGACCTACTGGCTCCACGCGCGCCAGGCGCTGCGGCCAAGCCACGGCGAGGGGATGCGGGAGGCGGCCGAGGCATACAACCTCGCGCGAGCCAATGCCGACCTGCGATCGTCGACGCCCGCGGCGACCCCTTAGCCGCTCGCGCTCGGGCGCAGCGAGCCGGCGATGCGTCGCGCCTCCTTCAGCTTCATCTCCCCTTCGATCCGTACCAGCACGTTGCCGCGCTGCACCAGCAGCACGTTGCCGGCGAGCCGCGCTTTTGTCACCCCTGCGCCGCCGTGCGCATTGGCGTAGAAGAGCTCATGCGGTGCCCCGGCGATCCAGATTGCCCGGTGGCCGCGGATCGCCAGGGTGCGGATGCGCCCGCCAGGACCGACCGCCTTCTTCAACAGATCCGGGTTGAGATCGCCGCGCAACTCCCCGACGAGGAGACCGACGCCCGTGAACCGGCTGCGCGGGAGCCCGCGCCCGGGCGCGTACACGAGCGACAGCTCGCCTCCGGCCGCCTCGAAGGACACCGCGACGCGATCGGGATTGCCGACGGCGCGCGGGACGAGGGGCCGGAAGGACACCTCGCGGGCCGCGCGCTCCAGGCTCACGGGCTGGCCTATCCGCAGCGTGTGCGCGACCGGAGCGTGGGGCTGCGTTGCCACGCGTTCCACCGTGACTCCCTCCAGCCCCAACGCGCGCAGGACGGCGTGGCGTGCGTCCGGGATCGCCGCGACCGCGCCAGCCGCGAGCACGAGGGCCGCGAGCACCGCCAGGGCGAGGGCCGCGCGGGGCGAGAGGCGTGCGCGCTTGGCCGCAGGTGCCCTTGCGGCCATGCGGCGCGCCACCTCATCCGCGATGTCCGGCGTGTCCGGGACGACGACGTCCCGGCGCAAAAGCTGTAGATCGCGCTCGAGGTCAACCATCGGTCTCTCCGATCTCGCGGCGAAGGTGCGCGAGCGCCCGCGCGAGGCGAGATTTGACAGTCCCGGGCCGGCAGCGCATGGCGGCCGCCATCTCGGCCTCGCTCAGCTCGAGCAGGTAGCGGCACACGATCGCCAGGCGGTCGCGGTCGCCTAGGCGGGAAACGGCGGCGAGGAGCCTGTCGCGCCGCTCGGAGTCGAGAAGCGCCGCCTCCGGCGACGGGACCGCGTCGTCGGCGCGGCGCTCCTCGGCCACCCGCAGCGCGAGGCGCCCTCGACGCTCCGTCGATGCCCTGCGGTTGTGGGCCTCGTTCGCGACGATGCGCAGCAGCCAGGGGCGAAAGGGAGCGCCGTCGCGGAAGCGCGGCAGGGCTCCGAACGCCTTGAGGAAGCCGTCCTGCGCGGCGTCCTCGGCGTCCGCTGCCGAACCGGTGATCGCCCAAGCGACCCGGAACGCGATTGTCTGGTTCTGCTCCACGAGCTCACGGTAGGCCCGCTGGTCTCCGTCACGGGCACGGACGATCAGGCGCCCCTCGCTCAGTGGCCGGTCCCCCACTGCGCCTCTTGTACAGCCTGCGCGGGCGATCGGTTCCCAACCTGACAGGGAACCTCCGCACTCCCCGGCTTGTATGAGCGGTGAGAGGCCCAACCCGGAGGTTCCGATGAGACGCTTGACCCTGATCCTCGCCGCCGTCGCGCTGTGCGTGCTGATGCCCACGGCGGCGGCCGGGCAGTTCAGCGCCGCGCGCATCTGCGGTCCGAGCGAATGCCGCACGGTCACGTTCCATGACGGCCAGACGCTGATCCACATGGAGGAGCCGGTCGTCGGGGGTGAGGAGGTGAGCGCGGCGGGCACGACCACGGCGACCGGTCAACCGGCATCCGAGGCGCCGAGCCCATCCGGGCCGTGGTACCGCGTGATCCTGTGCCCGGGCTCGTGCCGAGCCAACGGCGCTCAGGTACTGCAGGCGTTCCCGGCGGACGGATACGTGAACGTGCAGCACCGCGGTTGGATCCGGCTGGACGCTTCTGGGGTCAGGGCCTACCGCAGCGCCGCTCAGGGCATTCGGCCGTACCAGCCCGCGTCGGCCCCAACCGACCCGCCAGCGGACGGTCCTGGGATGCCGGCCTGGGCTTGGATCGCAATCGGCTTGGCCGTGGCCGGCGTCGTCCTACTTGCCTACCGGCTGGCCCGGCGCACGCGCGGGAGCCGATTGGCCTGACCGCGCCGGGATCGGATCAGGTCCCGGACCGGTCCTCGTCGCGCGTGGCCACCTCGTAGATCTCCGGGCCGCGATCCGGCCGCTCGGCCTTCGGTGGCTCGCTTCCCGCCGGCTCGGCTCGCAGGCCGCGCGCTCGCGCCGCGATCGCCGACGGCCGGAGCAGCTCGGCCAGGCCTGCGCGCTCCTCCGGGTGCAGGAACCCGGCGGCGAACAGCACCCCCGGATAGGCCAGCCACAGCGCTCCTCGGCTGATGAGTCCGACCGCGCCCGATGTGGGCAGCAGTGTCTCACCAACGGCCACGAGCGCCACCGCCGACAGCACGACGAGCGCCAGCCGGCCCCACTCGTACCGGATGGGGAAGAGCCGCTGCGTGAACGCGTACATCAGCGCGAGCACGATGACGTAGGAGGCGACCAGGGCAATGCCGGCACCGACGATGCCGTGCGACGGGACCAGGATCAGGTTGAGAGCGACGTTCGAGGCGACGGCGGCGATCGTCGCCGGGAAGCTGAACTCCGTGCGGCCGGTGCGGCCGAGAATGACGACCATTGCCAGGTACAGCGCGTACAGGGCGATGCCCGTCGCGACCAAGCCGATCGCCTGGTACGCCGGGAAGTAGTCGGCGGCGGCGAGCAGGCGGACGATCCAGCGGGACTCGAGCCATAGCCCGATCGCCCCGAATGCCAGTACGCCGGCGATCCAGGTGAAGATCTGCGAGTAGACGCGTCTGGCCTCGGCGTCGTCGCGGATCGAGTAGGCGAGCGGCGGCCATGCGAGCTGCAGCCCGCGGGCCAGCACCTGCATCGCCTGGGCGAACTTGACCGCAAGGGCGTACAGGCCAACCTCCCCGAGGCCGACCATGCGGGCGAGGATGATGCGGTCGATGAAGTTGAGCGAGTAGAGGGAGAGCTCGGCCGGCATCGTGGGGAGGCCGAACCGGAACATCCGGCGCAGCAGCGCGCGGTCAGGGATGAGCGCCAGCCGGCGCCGCGCGCGAAACAGCATCCAGAGCACGACCGCGGCGCCGGTGCCATACGTGCCGAGCAGGATGCCGCTCGCCCGCTCCCCCTCGACGACGATCAAGAAGACCGTGAACGGGATCGTGATGAGGACGTTGACGACCGTGATCCCGAAGTAGGCGCGAGCGCGCTCCTCGAGGCGCAGCAGAGTGAGCGCGTACTCGTACATCGTGAGCGTCCAGAGGCCCAGGATCGCGAGGCGCGCAAGATTCGCGTCCTCGTGCCCGAGCAATGCCTGCGAGATCGGCCCCGCGAAGGGCAGCGCCAGCACCGAGGCGATCGTCGCCACCCAGAAAACCGAGGCGAACCCCGTCGCGACGACCGCGCCCGGCTCCTCGCCGGCGACGTAGTAGAAGCGCAGAATGGCCTCGATGATCCCCAGCCTCACGACGATGCTCGCCGCGATCACCGACGCGAGCATCACCTCCGCGGCGCCGTAGTCGGCGGGCGTGAGGTAGTGCGTATAGATCGGAAGCAGGAAGACCGCGATCAGCTTCGAGAGAACGCTCGAGGCCGTGTACGCGGCACCGGTCGTCGCGAGGCGGCGCAGGTACTCGAACATGTCGCCTTACGCTGTCGCGGGCCGCGGATCGCGCGCGGGCGGCTGGCCGGCCGGATCGGGCGCGGGCAGCTCCACCCCGCCGGACCGGCGAAGCCGCAGGGCGACCGCCACGCCGAGCAGTGCCCACATCGCCGGGTCGACGCTGAAGTCCGCGTATCCCAGGCTGTGCACGAACAGGGCGATGTAGCAACCCGCCACCGCGGTGGCCGCCAGGGATTCTCGTGCGCCCGGCAGCAGGATGAGCAGGCTCAGAACGATGAGGGCCGCGTACACCACGAGCCCGATTGCGCCCTGTTCGGCCCCCACCGTGAGCGGCTCGCTATGGGAGACGGTCGTCTGAGCGTGCTTGTCGACGTGGTCCTTGAATGCCTTGCCGAAGGAGCCCGAGCCCCATCCGTAGACCGGCCGGTCGCGCGTGAGGTCATAGCCGCCGGTGATCAGGCTCACGCGGCCGGCCGAAAGGTTCGTGTTGATCTTGTCAGTGGAGCTCAGATCCGTCCGCCCGACGCCGCTCACAGCGGCGAAGATCGCCGCGGCGGCCACGATGGCCAGCCCGGCGCCGATCGCCCGGCGCAAACCCCAGCGCAGCGCCATCACGACCAGGAGCCCAGCCACAAGCGCCACGAATCCCGTGATCGAGAAGCTCAGGGCCAGGGCCGCGAGCAGGATCCCCGCCGACACCGCGGCCACCGCTGCTAGCCGTCCGCTTCTCGCCCAGGCGAGATAGGCGCCCAGCGCCACCAGGACCAGCGCGAGGTCGCGGCCGAGGATGTTCGGGTCATAGAAGAGCGAGTTCACCCGGAAGTACAGGTGCAGCTGGTTCGATGCGAGGAGGTCGCCTCTGCTGAGTAGAAGATCGCGCGCCGCGTACTCCCAGAACGCCACGCCGGCGAACACGAGCGCCACGGCGGTGACGGTCACGAGGATCCAGGTGAGCAGACGATCGCTCCAGCGGACGTCGCCGAACATCGCGAACAGGAGCGCAAAGGGAACTAGGAAGAAAGACGCGTTCTCGATCGCGTTCGAGACGTCGTCGGAATAGAAGGTCTGGATCGCGTAGAGCACCAGCGTCGCCGCCAGCACCCGGTAGAGCCAGGTGACGAGCAGAGGGCGCACCGTCGCCGCGTGGGCCGGGGGGGCGCCGTCCTGGCGTGCCTCGGTTCCCCGCAGCGCCGCGTAGCCGTAGGAGAGCACGCCGCCCGCGATCACGAGGTAAAGCGGCACGAGAAGGTGCGCGGTCTGCCCTCCCACCGTCACGGGCACGCGCAGGGGGAGTACGGCGAACGCCGCGATCGGGAACGCCCCCTCGTAGCGGCGGAAGATCGCGCCGACGATCGCCGCCGCGACGACCGCGGCGACGCACACGGCCGCGAGCTTCTCCGGTGGATGACGCAGCGATACGACGCGCGAGGTGTCCCAGACATTGCCGAGCACCAGCGCCGGTGCGGCGGCGATGGCCACGACAGCTGCGGCGTATCTGAGTCTTGCGTCGCGAGCGAGGAGCGCGGTGGCGGCCGCCCCGCAGGAGACGAGCATCCCGATGAACTCAGGAGCCGACGCCGTCACGTCCCGCTCGACTGGGTCAGACGGATCTGGGTCGGGTAGACCATGTCACGGTCCTGGCCCGGCAGGACCACCCGGAGCCGGTACCCGTCGCGCGGACTCGCCAAGCGCCCCGCGCTGGTGCGGCCGTTCCACCTGAACGTCCTGTGCTTGTAGGCGACGAGCGGGCCCCGGTAGAGGGTTCGAATCACCACGTTCTCAGGCCCGACGATCTGGACCTTCGAGTTCGGGTCGCTGTCGCGCACGTAGAAGGTGATCCGCGCGGTGTCGTGGTCCCCGTCGCCGTTCGGCGTAAACGGATTCTTCGGGATGTGGAGGACCTCCAGCTCGAGCTTCGGCGTCCGAGCGTGGACGACGACGCCCGCAACGATCACCGCCGCTACCAGCAGCGCACAGAACAGGGCCACCCGCACACGGGTCAGGGCGCTCGGTCCCTTCCGGCGATCACCGCAACGTCGGCGTCGCCCGCCTCCCGCTGCGTGGCGGCGTCTATGGGCTGCATCGGTTTGACCCCCAGCGCGCGCCCCACGCTGGTGGCCGCCTTCTTCTGGCCCTTCTCGTACATCACGACCGTCTGGTCGTACTCCTTGCGCGTGGTTCCGACCCGGCCGAGGGAGAAATCGTTGACCTGCACGTCGCTCGCGACCTTGCCCGCGAGCCCCTGGACGGAGGTGCCGTTCAGCACCGCGACGCTCACATCCTGCGGGACGATGGCACCCGGCTTGTGGGTCGTCGTGGTACCGCCGCCGTTATTCAGCAGTCGCTCCGAGCCGAAGATCCCGGCGAGCCCGAGGATCACCGCTCCGAGCGCGATCAACGCCAGCACGCGAGGCTGCCCCACCCAGGCCCAGAAGCGGTGCCAGCGCGGATGCGGCAGGAGCGCCTCGCGCTCGGTGGTGATCTGCTCGAGCGCCGGGCGCTCGCTGGTTGTCGGCTGCTTCGCGGCCCCACGCGCCGCCTCGGCGAGGGTAGACGGTGCGACCACCGTTGGCTCGGGCGCCTCCGGTGCCTCGACGCCCAGAATCTCCTCGAGCTCCGCCTCGGCACGGTCCAGAAGCGTCTCGCTTCGCGCCAGATCCTCCGCCGGATGGTCCGGCGCTGTCGCCATGAACGCCTGGAGCCGGATGAGGTCGCGCCGTTGCGACACGTACAGCGTGAGCAGGAAGGTGAAGCCCACGGCCGCCGCGAGCGACACGTACGTGGGCATATGGTCCGCGACGTCGTAGAGGATCTTGACGACGTTCGAGGCGAGGAGCACTTATCCGCCTCCGAAGTTCGCGTCGTCCAGCCCGAGGACCAGGGCGAGCTCGGCCTTTCCGGCGACGCTGCTGATGTCCGATGTCATCGGCTGAACCGGGGTATCGCCGAGCTTCGAGTTGACGGCCTTGGCCAGGCCCTTCGCCGCCGAGCGCTGGCCACCCGCGTACTCGACGACGCTTGCGTTGACGCTAGCCGTCGCGTTCCCCACGGGGCCCTTCGGATAGCCCGCCTTCATTAACACCTTGTGCTGAACCGTGGCCGCGAGGCCTGGGACCGATGTCCCGTTGATGACCGCAACCGCCGGCAGCTTCTGCTTGTGGTGGCGTCCATTGTCACCTCCACCGCCACCGACGAGTCCAAAGCCGCTGGTCACCACGCCCACCGCCACGATTGCGACGGCGAGGACCGCGATGATGTAACGGCCATCGACCGGCAGGCGGCGATCGAGCGCGGCGTAGCGGTCGCGGACGGCCAGGGAAAATCGATGCCAGGCGGCTCCGAGCCGACCGCCGGCCGGCCCGGCGACCGCCTCCTCCCCGGCCTCACCGTCGCGCGACGCGTCCGCCGCGGCCTGGGCCGCCTCCGCGGCCTCGTTCGCGCGCTCGGGCGCCCGCCCTGCCCATTCCCGCAGGCGGCGGATGTCGCGTGCCTGCTGAAAGAGGAGAAAGGCGAGGATCGCCAGACCAACGAAGGCGACGATGCCCAGAACGGGCCCGATGGACTCGATCGCGTGCACCGGTGCCGGGGCATCTTAGGGATCGGGTCCCCTCGGACCGATGCGCGGACGCCCGTCGCGAAGCGGAAAATTCGCCGCTAAGGCGGCGGGCCCAGGGCGGACTCGGCCAGGCGCTCCTCGACGAGCTCGACCACACGTTCGGCGAGCCCGGCCTCGTCGCCTGAGGTTACGAACGCCTCCAGGCGGTCGACTGAGCGAACGACCCAGTCCGGGTCGAGCGGTCGAGTGCGAACGGCACGCACGATCCGATCCGCAGATGTCGGCTGGGCGCGCTCGTCGCTGTTGAAGAGTTCCTCACGCAGCTTCTCGCCGGGCCGCGGACCGATGAACTCGATCGCGATGTCCGCGTCCGGCTCGTAGCCCGCCAGCGCGATCATGTTGCGCGCCAGGTCCAGGATGCGAACCGGCTCCCCCATTTCGAGCACGAAGACGTCGCCTGCCCCGGCGCCAAGATCGCCCGCCTGGATCACGAGCTGGACCGCCTCGTGAATCGTCATGAAGTAGCGCGCCATGTCGGGGTGCGTGACGGTGACGGGCCCGCCCTTCTCGATCTGGCTGCGGAAGATCGGTACGGCGCTGCCCGACGAGGCGAGGACGTTTCCGAACCTGACGCTGATGAACCGTGTTGCCGTGTGGCGCTGCCCGGCCGCCTCGACGATCCATTCCGCCATTGCCTTCGACGCCCCCATGACGGTGCGGGGGTTCACTGCCTTGTCGGTCGAGACGAGCACGAACCGCTCGGCGCCCGACGCCGCGGCCGTCTCCGCCGTCACTCGAGTCGCGATCGCGTTGTTCCGAACGGCCTCGAGCGGGTTCGCCTCCATCAGCGCCACATGCTTGTAGGCGGCGGCGTGGAAGACGACGTCGGGCTTGAAGCGCTGCATCACCTCGAGCATCCGCTCGGGCTCCTTACAGTCGGCGAGGACCGCCTCGACCCGAGTGAAATGCCACTCCTCGAGCATCTCGCGGTCGATCCGGAACAGGTTGTCCTCGGCGTGGTCGAGCAGAATCATCAGCCGGGGACGTACCCGCGCGATCTGGCGGCATATCTCGGCGCCGATGGACCCGCCCGCGCCGGTCACGAGCACGATCTTGTCCTCGAGGTAGGCCCCGACGCGGTCGAGCTCCATCACGACCGGATCGCGGCCCAGCACGTCCTCGACGCGGACCTCGCGTAGCTGCCTGGTGAGCTGGACCCCGCCGCGCAGGAGCTCGAACACCGTCGGCAGGGTGCGAACGGGAATGTCGCGATCTCGGCAGGCGGCAACGACCTTGGCGCGCAGGGTTCCGGGCGCCGATGGGATCGCGATCACGACCTCGTCGGGCCCGGTGCGATCGAGGATGGCCCCGATCTCGTCGGTCGGGCCCAGGACCTTGACGCCAGCGGCGCTCATGCCTCGCTTGCCCGGGTCGTCGTCGACGAATCCGATGGCCCGCGATCCCAGGTTGGGATTCAGGCGCAGCTCGCGGGCGACCATCTGGCCCCCCGACCCGGCGCCAATGATCAGCAGGCCGCGGCTGCGGGCCCGCCGCATCGCCCGATCGGGCCGCTCGGCAATCGTCCGCCTGGCCAGCCGGGCTCCGCCAACGAAGGCGACCGTGAGCAGGAAGTCGAAGACGACGACCGAACGCGGCAGGTTGTACGAGTACGGCTTGGCGAGTGTGAACACGGCGATCAGGAGCGCGCTGGCCACGGCCGCCGCCCGCACCACCGGCCACAGATCCGGCAGCTGGAAATACCGCCACCATTTGCGATGAAGCCCGAGGATCTCGAAGACGATGGACTTGCCGATGGCGACGAAGGCGACCGAGCCCGCCAGCATGGTCACGTAGCGGTGCGGAATCCCGAACGGGACGTCCAGGAAGCGCAGGACGAACGCGAGCGCGAACGCCGCGGCGGCGAGGACGGCATCGGCGACGAATTGCTCGGCGCGACGCCTGTAGACAGGATCCATCAGGCGCGCCACCGGCTCTCCTTTAGGCGGAACACCGAAGCGAGTGTAATGCTGGTCTGCAGTGCTGGCTGACATTTTGAGCCCACTCGTCGACGCCGCGACGAACGTCATCAACGCCCTGGGGCTCCCGGGCGTCTTCGTCCTGATGACGGCGGAGAGCGCCTGCATCCCGATCCCCAGCGAGGCGATCATGCTGTTCGCCGGCTTCAACGTCTCGGAGGGCAACATGACCCTGTTCGGGATCGTGGCCGCCGGCGTGCTCGGGAATCTCGTCGGCTCGCTGATCGCGTACGGGGTGGGCTACTACGGGCGCATCGAGCTGCTCGACCGCAACCGGCTGATCCACATCAATCGCCGTCATCTCGAGCAGGCCGACCGATGGTTCGAGCGCCATGGCTCCGCGACCGTGTTCTTCACCCGGATGCTCCCGATCGTCCGCACGTTCATCTCGCTACCCGCGGGCGCCGCGCGGATGCCACTTGGCCGCTTCGCCGCGTTCACGTTCCTCGGCAGCATCCCGTGGGTGCTGATGCTCGCCATCGTGGGCCGCGAGGTCGGGAGCCGCTGGGACCAGTGGCGTGACCACCTGCACTACCTCGATTACGCCATCCTCGCCGCGATCGTCGTCGCGATCGTTTATCTGATCGTTCGGCGTCGGCGATCCGCCGCGCAGCTGAAAACGGCGGGCGCGGGCGACAGCGATCGAGCGGAGACTTGACCCGCATATATCCGGTCAAGCCTCCACTCGACATCCCACGGGCCCTCATTCTGGGCGCGATTCAAGGCCCGGTCGAGCTCCTTCCCATCTCGAGCTCCGCCCACATTTCGCTTCTCCCCTGGTTCGCCGGATGGCGCTGGGATCGGCTGGATCGCGCGACGAGGAAGGACTTCGAGGTGGCGCTTCACGCCGGGACCGCGGTGGCTCTTCTTGCCGGCCAGCGCCGTGTCATCGCTCGGGAGCTGACGAGGATGGACGCCCGGCGTCTCGGCGCCGTCGCCGTGGCCGCCGCCGTTCCCGCCGCGGCGGGCTTTGTGCTCGAGCGCCCGGTCGAGGAGCGGCTCGGCGGCCCTGCCACGATCGCCGCCGGCCTTGCCGCGGGCGCCGTGGCGATGCTTCTGACCGACCGGCGGCCGCAGGATCGCGACCCGGATGAGCTGAACGTAGCGGACGGCCTCGCGCTGGGTGCCGCTCAGGCAGCGGCGCTCTTCCCCGGTGTCTCCCGGACGGCCGCGACCGTTGGCACCGCCCGATGGCGCCGGTTCTCCCGCCGCGAGGCGAATCTGCTCTCGCGCACCGTGGCCGTCCCGGTCATCCTCGGCGCCGCCGCGCTGCGCGCGTGGCGCATGCGCCATCGCCGTCCGAACCGAGCCGCTAAGCGCGCCATGGGCGCCGGCGCGCTCTCGGCCGCCGCCTCCACCTTCGCCTCGCAGGGACTCATCGCCCTGCTCGACCGCGACGGCTCGGCATGGCCTTACGCGGCATACCGTCTGGCCCTCGCGGGGGCCATCGTGGTCAAGTCGCGCCAGGATGGTTGAATCAACGCATGAGTCCAGCCGCAGACGGCGCACCGGGCACGAGCGCATACACGCGCTCCGGGGTGAGCCAGTCGGCTGCGGGGGACGCGGTCGCCGCGCTCGTCAAGAGCCTCGAGCGCATCGACACTGGGAAGCCCTCGCGCGTTGTCCCGCTGCCGGGCCACTACGCCAGCGTCCTGCGGCTGGACGATCGCACCGGGATCGCCCTATCGACCGACACGGTGGGGACGAAGATGGTCGTCGCCGAGCGGCTCGGCCGCTACGACACGATCGGAATCGACTGCGTCGCGATGAACGTCAACGACGTCATCTGCGTCGGCGCCGAGCCGATCGCGATGCTCGACTTCATCCTTACCGAGCGCGCGGACCCTGAGATCTGCGAACAGCTCGGGATCGGGCTTGCGCGCGGGGCGGAGCTCGCCGGCGTGGAGATCCCCGGCGGTGAGATCGCACAGGTCGGCGACATCGTCTCGGGCCAGGAGCTCGGTGGATCGTGCGTGGGGCTGGTCGGGCTCGACGCGATCGTCACGGGCGCGGACGTGCGGGCCGGCGACCCGGTCATCGGTCTGCCGTCATCGGGTCTGCACTCGAACGGCTACACGCTTGCGCGCGCAGCGCTTGCCGACGTGCCCCTCGATGACGAGCGGCTGGGGCGGCCGCTGGGGGACGTGCTCCTGGAGCCAACGGAGATCTACGTCAGGCCGATTCTCGAGTTGCTGCGCTCCGCCGTCGAAGTGCGCGGGCTCGCTCACATCACCGGCGAGGGCTTTGAGAACCTCCTGCGGCTGGAGGCCGAAGTTGGCTACGACATCGAGGATCCCCTGCCCGTGCCGCCGATCTTCGACCTGATCCAGGAGCTCGGGGAGGTCTCCGACCAGGAGATGCGCGAGGTGTTCAACATGGGCTGCGGCTTCTGTTGCGTGGTCGCCTCCCACGACGAGGAGCGGGCGCTCGAGCTCCTCCGGGCTCACTATCCGGCCGCCAAGCGCATCGGCCAAGCCACGGATCGGGCCGGACAGGTACGAGTGTGAGCCTGCGGATCGCGATCCTGATCTTCGACCGGCTCACGGCGCTGGACGCGATCGGACCCTACGAGGTGCTCTCGCGCCTTCCCGGATCGGAAGTTGTCTTCGTGGCCAAGGAGCCCGGACTCAAGCGCACCGACACCGGGCGGCTCGGGCTGAACGCCGACGCCGCCATCGCCGACGTGCGGGACCCGGCCATCGTCCTCGTGCCGGGCGGCGAGGGGAACCGGCCGCTCATGCTCGACGACGAGGTGCTGGACTGGCTGCGCGGCGCCCACGAGACGAGCACGTGGACGACATCGGTCTGCACGGGTGCGCTCGTGCTGGGTGCAGCGGGCATCCTCGACGCCAAGCGCGCAACGACCCACTGGGCCTACCTCGATCGCCTGCGCGAGCTAGGAGCCGAGCCGGTCGGCGAGCGCGTAGTCGAGGACGGCAAGATCATCACGGGCGCCGGCGTCTCCGCTGGTCTCGACATGGCGCTCACGCTCGCGAGCCGAGTCTCGGGGGAGACGGTGGCCCAGGCGATCCAGCTCGGAATCGAATACGACCCGAAGCCGCCGTTCGACACGGGTTCGCCCGACAAGGCCCCGCCGGACCTGGTCGAGTTCATCCGCTCGAGCGAGGGTTAGGGCCGGAGGCAGGGAACTGGGTAGGAGCAGGTCCCTTTGCCTCACGATGGTCGAAAAACCCACCCATATGTGCGGGAATCCATCCATCGCGGCGAAATGGATTAGGGGTGCTCGCCCCACCCAGCCTCGTCCCCGACGGCGCGCGTTGCGCGTTGAGGTTTCTCTAGGCCAACTCCCAGAACGTGCCGCCGAGCACGGCGACCGGCCGGAGGCGCCAGTCCCGGGCAAGCGACCAGAGCTCCGCCAGCAGAACGGGGGTGGGCTTTCCCGTCAGCTCCTCGAGCTCGCGCGTCGCGCACCGACCGAAGCGCTGGATCGGGGCGGTGGGGTCCGCCCGGTTCGGCTCCGGTCGCGACCGCGGCGTCGCGGTAGGCGTCATACGAGTTCCAGCCCCACACGCCGCGCTCGGTGCCGTCCTCACCCCGAAAGACGGCGGATGGAAACGTCACGCGCTCGTGTCCCTCGGTCTCGCCGACACCGCCCTGCTCGCGTGCCCGGTCCGGCGGGTTGCGAACGGCGTCGAGGTCTGCAGCGAAGGCCTCGGTGATCTCATTGGAGGCGAGGTCGATACGGAATCGCTCGACATCCAGTCCCGCCGGTCCCGCCTCGCCGACGAGCGCCTCCGTGTGATCGAGCTTCTTTCGCTCTGTCATCAGGCCCTCGCGCAGGCGGCGCAGGTAGCGGTACGCGGCCTCGGAGCCCTGCTCGGCGGCTGCTTTTACCGCCTGGCACGCCGGATAGGTGGAGTCGATCGGGTTCTGGCTCCACAGGCGGGCGTCAACCGGCATCCCCGACTCCGCCGCAACGTCGAGCCAGTCGGCGGTTTGTTCCCAGTAGTGGTCGGAACCGTACGACCGGGCAAGACCGCCCATGACCCAGGAGAACCGCACTTGATCGCCGAACTCCCACATGAGGCGCCGGAGCTTCGGCTCCGAGCCCCACGACCAGGAGCAGGCGGGATCCGTGTAGTACCGGACTT
>VAYL01000165.1:0-4795 GCA_005884305.1 Actinomycetota bacterium | reverse complement strand
GTGAGCGGGGGCTTAGGGTGAGTGTCGAAAATACCTATTCGATGGCGGACGAAGCGACAACCGGCCTAGCCTCAAGCCTGATCGGCACCGTCCTCTCGGAGCGGTATCGCCTCGAGTCCAAGCTGGGGAGCGGCGGAATGTCCACCGTGTATCTGTCACGGGACATCACTCTCGAGCGGTGGGTGGCGGTGAAGGTCATGCATCGCGAGATGTCCGACCAGCCGGACCAGATCGAGAGATTCCGCCGCGAGGCGCGCGCGGTCGCTCAGCTCTCGCACCCGAACGTTGTGTCGGTGATCGACGCCGGCGAGGACGGCGGCCACCCCTACATCGTCTTCGAGTACGTCGACGGCGAGACGCTCAAGCAGCGGATCGAGCGCGTCGGGCCGCTCCCGGTCGACGAGGCGACCGCGTACGCGATCGAGATCGGCCGCGGTCTCGCTGCTGCCCACAGCCGTCGCCTCGTCCATCGCGACGTGAAGCCACAGAACGTCCTCATCGACGCGGAGGGGCGGGCTAAGGTCACCGACTTCGGGATCGCCCGCTCGCTCGAGAAGGACGGCCTCACCCAGACCGGGCGGGTGCTCGGCACGACGGATTACGTCTCGCCGGAGCAGGCCATGGGGCGCGGCGTCGACGCGCGCACCGACATCTACTCCCTGGGCGTCCTGCTCTACGAGATGCTGACCGGCGAGGTCCCCTTCACCGCGCAGACCGTCGTCGGCGTCGCGATGAAGCACGTCAACGAGGACATGCCGGACGTGCAGCGCCGCCGGCCGGAGGTCTCGTCGGCGCTCGCGGCCGTGATCGAGCGGTCGACCACCAAGGATCCAAAGCAGCGCTACCCCGACATGGCGAGCTGCCTCGCCGATCTCGAGGCGGCGCTCGAGGTCGAGGTGGTCCGCTCCGGCGGCGGAGGGGGTGAGGCCACCACCATCCTCGACACCGTCCCCAGCAAGCGGAAGGTGCTCACGACTCGCCGAGTCTCGGCGGCCGGCGTCTTCGTAGTGCTCGCCGCGACGGTGGCCGCGCTGCTGATCACCGCTCTCACCGGCAATAGCGGCGGCGGCGGCTCCGGGCCGTCCGCGGCGCCTGCGGGCGCACCGGTCGACATCGTGAAGACCCAGTCCTTCGATCCGTCGCCCGGGGACGGCGAGGAGCACGACGACGAGCTCAGCCTGGCGATCGACGGCAATCCGGGCACGGGCTGGTCCACGGAGACCTACGACGCGCCGACGACACAGGACTCGGTTGGAAAACCGGGCGTGGGACTTATCGTAGATGCGTCGGAACCGGTCGCGGCGCGGACGATGCGGATCCGCTCCGAGGTCGGAGGGTGGGACATGCAGGTCTACGCGTCGGAGTCCGGTCCGCCGACGTCACTCCAGGCGTGGGGCCAGCCGATCGGCTCGGCGTCGGGCATGACGACGGACCAAACGGTCGAGCTCAGCCCCCGGACGGCGAAGTACTACCTGATCTGGATCACGAAGCTGGCGTCCACCGGTGACGGCTACAACGTGCAGATCAACGAGGTGGGCCTCAAAAGCTGACGCCTATTACGGCGGCTTCGCCGCCTAACGGCACCTGCCTCTGCGGCGACAAGGTCGCCGCCCATCAAAACCTGTACCGGCGCTGTGCCTCGTAGCGCTCGAGCCCGTACTGAACCAGGCGATCGCAGAGCTCCGGATACGGGATGCCGTCAGCCTCGAAGAGCTTCGCGAACACACTCGTGGCCGTGAAGCCCGGGATCGTGTTGAGCTCGTTCACCAAGACCTCGCCGTCGTCACGGACGAAGAAGTCGCAGCGGGCCAGGCCGCTGCCGTCGATCGCCCTGAAGACCCGCGCCGCGAGCTCACGCACCCGCGCGATCGCGTCGTCGCCTATGCGCGCGGGCACGATCAGGTCCATGCCGCCCTCCGAGTACTTCGCCTCGAAGTCGTACCAGTCTGCGTGGGCGACGATCTCGCCGGGAGGTGACGTCACGGGGTCGTCGTTTCCCATCACCGAGCACTCCACCTCCCTGCCGCCTCCGTTCGCCTCGATGATCACGCGCGGGTCATAGCCGCGCGCGGCGTCGATCGCCTCCTCGAGCGGGCGCTCCGGGCTCGTGACCTTCGTGATGCCGACGCTCGACCCGAGCCGCGCGGGCTTGACCCAGACCGGGATGCCCATCGCGGCGACGTGCTCCCGCCACCCCTCCTCCCCCGCCTCGCAGAAGTCCACCTGCGGAATTCCGTGAAACGCCAGCAGGCGCTTGAAGGTCAGCTTGTCGATGGAGAGCGCAGCGGCGAGCACCCCCGGTCCGGCGTACGGGACGTCGAGGCACTCCAGGAGGCCCTGGACCGTGCCGTCCTCACCGAACGGACCGTGCAAGACCGGAAAGACGACGTCCACGCCAAGTAGCCCTCCGCCGGCGCGCAGCGGCACCTCCTCCCCCTCATGGGTCCAGCGACCGTCGCGCTCCAAGAGAACCGGAACGACCTCGTGGCCGGCCTCGCGCAACCCGTTGGCCACGGATGCCCCGGATTGCAGGGAGATCTCGTGCTCGCTCGAGCGTCCCCCGATGAGGACAGCGATTCTCATCAGGGGGTCGTTGACCCGCCGCCGGTGCCGCCACCGCCGGTGGTGGTGGTGGTGGTCGTGGTCGTACTTTGCTGCTCGAACTTCCCAACCGAGATCGCGACGGCCTCGCCCTTCGGGAGCTTGCTCCCACCCTGCGGCGATTGGTTGATCACGATGCCGTCCGAGTTCGGATCGCTGGTCGTCTGCGTGACGACTCGGGCGCTCAACCCGGCCGCGTGCAGGTCGCTGATCGCCGCGTCCTTCGACTCGCCCACGACGTTGGGTACCACCACCGAGCCGACGCCCTTCGAGACGACGATCGTCACCGAGTCCCCTCTCTGCGCGCTGCTTCCGCCGTCCGGGATCTGGTCGATGACCTGCCCCTTCGGCTCACTGGACTCCTGCTGCTGGACGCGCGGCACCAGGCCGGCCTGCCGGATCTGGCCCACGGCCTCTCCCTGGCCGAGACCCACGACCGATGGCACCTCGACCGTCCGCGGGCCGCTCGAGACCTTGATCGTCACGGTCGAGTTGAGCTCCAGCCGGGTAAGGGCGGGCGGAGCGGTGCCGATCACGATGCCCTTCTTCACGCGATTCGAGTGCTCGTGGGTCACGCTGGTCTTGAACCCGGCGTCCTCGATCTGCTTCTTCGCGACCGCCAGCTCTGCGCCCTTGACGTCCGGCACGATCGCATTCCCGAGTCCAGCGGAGACGGTGATCGTCACGTTCGAGCCCTCAGGCGCCCGGGAGCCCGCTGGTGGATCCTGCTCGATGACCTGTCCCGGCGGCGTATTCGCTCGCGGGATGCTGCGCGGCACGACCTGGAAGCCGGCCGCCTGCAGCTTGTCCGTCGCCTCCGCCTTCTTCTCGCCGATCACCGTCGGCACTACGACCGATCGCGTCGATCCCCCCTTTAGCAGCAGGAAGTACACGAGCACGCCGGCCAGGGCGAGCAGGATCAGCGCCAGCAGCGCGATGCGACCCGGCGTGAAGAAGCCCCGCTCCTCGGGCGGCGGCGGTGGCGCCGGAGGTGGCGGCTCGGTCCCGGCGGCTGCGGCAACGGCTGCATACGACGCGGTGTCGCCAAAGGCGGCCCCGGATGGATCCGCCTCCGCGGCATCGAGCGCCTGCCGGAACTCCTCGGCCGATGCGAAGCGGTTCGCCGGATCCTTGGCGAGCGCGCGCATCACCACGCCGTCGAGCGCCCGCGAGACCTGCGGATTGAGCTCGCTGGGCGGCCGGGGGCGCTCCGAGACCTGCTTCAGCGCGACCGTCACCGGCGAGTCGGCATCGAAGGGCACCTGGCGCGTGAGCGCCTCGTAGAGCATCACGCCGATCGAGTAGATGTCCGAGGCCGCGGTCACCGGAAGCCCCTGCGCCTGCTCGGGCGACAGGTACTGGGCGGTGCCGAGCACGGAGCCCGTCTGGGTGATCTCGGACGCCCCCGCGCGGGCGATGCCGAAGTCGGTCACTCTGGCGCGGCCCTCGGAATCAACGAGCACGTTCTGCGGCTTCAGGTCGCGGTGGACGATGCCGTGGTCGTGGGCGTACTTGACACCGGCGAGGACCTGGCGCACGATCTCGACCGCCTCCCCCACCGACAGCCCGCGCTGGATGAGGTCCTTGAGCGAGGCGCCCTCGACGTACTCCATGGCGATGTAGTGGGCCCCGTCGACGGTCCCGCGGTCGAAGACCCCGACGACATTCGGGTGCTGGAGGCCGGCGGCTGAGGAGGCCTCCCGCCTGAACCGCTCGACGAATTGCTCGTCCTGGGCGAAGCGCGGGTGCAGGAACTTGAGCGCCACGCGACGATTCAGCATCGAGTCCTCGGCGCACCAGACGTCCGCCATCCCGCCTGAACCGAGGCGACCGATAAGCCGGTAGCGTCCGGCCACGACGGTGTCCTGTGCGAGCTGCATCAGCCTCCTTCGGCCAGTGCAGCGTCGATCGTCTGCGTGACGACGGGCCCGGCCACCTCCGCCCCGAAGCACCCCTGGCAGCGCTCGATCGTCGCGGCGACGGCGATCTGGGGGTTCTGGGTAGGAGCGAACGCGATGAACCACGGCTGGTTAATGCCGTTCTGGACGTCGATCTCCGCCGTTCCGGTCTTCCCGGCGAACGGGACACCGCCAGTGATGGTGAGTCCTGCCGCCGTCCCCTCGGGGTCCTGAGTGACGTGGGTCATCATGTCGCTGAGCTCGCCTGCGGTCTGGGGGCTGATGGCGGTGGACTG
>VAYL01000127.1 GCA_005884305.1 Actinomycetota bacterium | reverse complement strand
CCGTCGGCTTCAGTCCGCCCTGTGTGAGCTGGCCGAGGACCTCGACGAGCTCCTCGAAGTACTCGCCGCCGCGAACGTCCGATACGACGGCCGCCCGGCGGACCCCGCTGCCCTCCAGGCTGAACAGCTCACCCAGGGAGCTGATCATCCGCGGCGGGAGGTTGTCGATGCAGAAGTAGCCGCCGTCCTCGAACGCCGCGATCGCCTCCGACTTTCCGGCGCCCGAGTAGCCGGTGATCACGACGAGGTCGACCGGAGGCCTGCCGTCCCCGGCGCCGCCCCGCGGTTGGTCCGCCGGCGCCGTCATCCGATCTTGTGCAGCTGTCGGTGGATCTCGCGGGCCAACTTGCCGGGGATGCCCGGCACCGCCTCGAGCTCCTCACGGCTCGCGCCGACGAGCCGCTCGGGCGACCCGAAGTGCGTGAGCAGCGCGCGCTTGCGGACCGGGCCGACGCCGGGCAGCTCGTCGAGCAGCGAGCGAGTCATTGCCTGGTCGCGGCGCTGGCGGTGGAACTCGATCGCGAAGCGGTGCGCCTCATCCCGGACCCGCTGCAGCAGGCGCAGAGCCTCCGAGTCCTCGGCAATGGGCAGCGGCGCGGGCCGCCCGGGCACGAACACCTCCTCGATCCGCTGAGCGGCCCGAGGGCGCGCATCCCGGCCGAGAGCTGGCCCTTGCCGCCGTCGATGACGATCAGGTCGGGGAGCGCCGCGAACGAGGCGTCGCGCTCGGAGTCGTGCGGGGAGAGGTCCGCCTGCTCGAGGAACCGCGCGGCCCGGCGGCCGAGCACCTCCTCCACCGACGCGAAGTCGTCGGGCCCGCCCGCACGGTCGCCGCGGACCTTGAATCGCCGGTAGTCCGACTTCTTCGGGGCTCCGCCCTCGAACACCACCATCGACGCCACCGTGTGGTCGGGCCCGAGATTGGAGATGTCAAATCCCTCGATTCGCACCGGCAGCGACTCGAGTCCCAGCGCCTCCTGGAGCGCAGCGAGGGCGTCGACCCGCTGCTGGCGCCGGCGCTCCTGGCGGAGCTTGTCCTGGGCCAGCGCGAGACGGGCATTCCGCTCGGCGAGCTCGCGCAGCCGCCGCTTGTCGCCGCGTTCGGCAACCCGGACCTCGACCGTCCCGCCGCGCCGGGTCGAAAGCGCCTCGGCGAGCACGTCCACCCGCTCGGCGAGCGCCGGACCCACCACCACCAGCCGGGGCACGGCGGGTACGGCGGAGTAGTACTGAGCGATGAACTCCTCGGTGACCTCGGCCTCGCCGCGCTCGCCCTCGTTGGAGAGATAGAAGCCCTGCCGCTCGGCGAGCACGCCGTCGCGTACCTGGAATACCTGGGCGTTCGCCCCGGTTCCCTCCACCGCCACCGCGATCAGGTCGGCGGTCTCGAGCGACTCGCCCGCGACGCTGCGGCGCTGCATGAGCGAGCGCACCGCCTCGAGGCGATCGCGATAGGTGGCGGCGCGCTCGAACTCCTCGGCGTCTGCCGCCTCGGCCATCTTGCGCTCCAGGTCGCGCTCGACGTCGCGGTAGCGGCCCGACAGGAAGTCGACGATCGCCTGAATGTTCCGCCGGTACTCCTCGCGGTCGATGTAACCGACGCAGGGGGCCTGGCAGCGCTTGATGTAGTAGTCGAGGCAGGGAACGCCGGACCGGCGGCCCGGCTCGGGTCCCTCGCACGTGCGGTACTGGAAGAGCTTTCCCAGGAGGTCGAGCGTCTCGCGGACCCGCCGTGCGCTGGAGAACGGGCCGAAGTAGACGCGCCCGGACCGGTGGCGCTCTCGCGTGAAGTAGACGCGCGGGAACTCCTCGTCGAGGCTTACCCCGATGTACGGATACGACTTGTCGTCACGGAGGCGAATGTTGAACTTGGGCCGGTGGCGCTTGATGAACTGCTGCTCGGCCAGAAGCGCCTCCGCCTCGGTCTCGGTGACCAGGAAGTCGATCGATCCAACCCGGCGGATGAAGTCGAGCCCCCCGCGATGCGGTCCCGAGAAATGCGACGCCACGCGCTTCTTGATCGACGTCGCCTTGCCCACGTACAGAACGCCGCCACCGGCGTCCTTGAACATGTAGACGCCCGGCTGATCGGGCAGCTGCTTCCTCTGCTCGTCGAGGTTCTGCGTGTTCGCCATCGCTACATCAAGGTTAGGCTCCCGGCCCGCTGGCCAAACAAGCCACTGGAAACGACACCAGCCAGTTTCGGGGGCTAAAGCCCCCTCACCACCAAACACCAGAGGAGTTCCATTGACCGCAGTTTCCGTACCCGCACCACCCGAGCTCGAGACGATCCGGATCGATGTCGACGGCGACATCGGCACGATGACCCTGGACCGCCCCAAGGTCCTGAACGCGATGAGCCCGGAGCTGATCGGCGAGCTCGTGACCGCCGCGGCCTGGCTCGCGGACCGAGCACGGCTCCGTGCCTTGATCGTCACGGGAGCAGGCAGGGCCTTCTCGGCGGGCGGCGACGTGACCTGGTTCAAGCGGGGCCTCGATGAGTCGGGCGAGTACCTGTCGGCCGACGTGCGCCGCGGCGCCGAGGTGCTGCACCAGGCGATCGTGGACTTCCGCCGCATCCCGTATCCGGTGATCGGCGCGATCAACGGGGTCGCCGCCGGCGCCGGATTCTCGCTCGCGCTCATGTGCGATCTGCGGATCGCCTCCGAGGACGCGGCCTTCGTCTGCGCCTACGGGCGCATCGGCGCCTCACCGGACGGCGGGATGACCTATTTCTTGCCCCGAGTGGTCTGCCCGGCGCGGGCGCTCGAGCTCCTTCTCGAGGACCCGATCCTGAACGCCGAGCAGGCGCGCGACGAGGGCATCGTCCGCGAGGTCGTACCGGCGGACCGGCTGCTCGATGCAGCCCGCGAGCGCGCGGGGGAGCTCGCCACACGGGCGCCGCACTACGTGCGGATGTCCAAGCTCCTCGTCTCGCGCAGCCTCGAGAACAGCCTCACCGAGCACCTGCAGCTCGAGCGCCACGGGATCGCCGACAGCATGGCGACCGAGGACCTCCGGGAGGGCGTTACCGCGTTCCTGGACGGGCGCCAGCCGACGTTCCACGGGCGCTGAACGGGTAAATCGTCCACCGATCCGTGAACCTGGGGCCGAGAGGCCGGGTATAACAACCTTGGCGAACAGCGAATAACTGGAGGA
>VAYL01000126.1 GCA_005884305.1 Actinomycetota bacterium | reverse complement strand
GCGAGGGCCTCGGCGGCCCGCTCGCGAAGCCCGACGACCCGGACGCCGCCGCCTACGCGGAGGGCGCCGCGCTGCCGAACCCGGGCGCAACGCTCGCCGGTCCCACCTTCGAGGAGTGGCTGAGGAACGCATGATCATCCGCAGGGCAGTGCCGAATCTTCGCTCCGAGCGTCCGGAGGAAACGCGTGCCTTCCTGATGACCCTGCTCGGGTTCGAGGTCGCGATGGACATGGACTGGGTCGTGACTCTGGCGTCGCCGAGCAACCGCGAAGCGCAGATCACCATCATCTCCGACGATGACCCGGCCGCACCCGGGATCTCCATCGAGGTCGATGACGTGGATGCCGTCCATGCCAAGGCCGTCGAGTCGGGCGTCGAGATCGCCTATGCGCTGCGCGACGAGGACTGGGGCGTGCGGCGGTTCATGGTCCGTGAGCCAGGCGGGGCGATGATCAACGTGCTCAGCCATCTCACTGATTGATCTCCCCCAACCCCGCTGAGCCCCGGCGCCCTAGCCGTCGAGCACGCTCAGGTCGAGCTGACTGAGGAACTCCGGGTCCGCCACGAAGTCGAGCTCGACGATCCTCCCGTCCTTCACGGTGAAGGCGCCAACCGAGAACGGGCGGCCCTCGCGGATCGACACGATCCCCGCGGCGCCGTTGATGAGCACGCGGTGCTGCGAGAGGTCCATGCGCGAGTACGTGAGCGCGCGAGAGGCGATCGCCTCGGGCCCACGGATCTCGTCGGCCGGCGCGCCCCCTCCGTAGTCGGCCCGCAGCACAACGTCCGGGTCAAGGGTCGCGACCAGTCGCTCGAAGTCGCCCTGACGCGCCGCCGCGAGGAAGGCCTCCACGACCTCGCGCTGCCGCGCGAGGTCCGGGTCCGGAATGGCCTTGGCGCCCCGGACGCGCCGCCGTGCCCGGCTTGCAAGCTGGCGCGCCGCCTCGGGTGAGCGGTCCACGATCGGCGCGATCTCGTCGAACGGCATCGCGAACATGTCGTGCAGCACGAACGCGAGTCGCTCAGGGGGCGAAAGCGTCTCGAGCACGACGAGCAGCGCGAGACCGACCGAGTCGGCCAGGAGCGCCTCGTGCTCGGGGTCGGTTCCATCCGCGGGATCGACGATGGGCTCGGGAAGGTGGAGCTCCATCGGATCCTCTCGACGGGCCGCACGCGAGCGCAGCATGTTCAAAGAGACGCGCGCGACCACGGTCGTAAGCCAGGCGCCGAGATTCTCGACGGCACTCGCGTCGGTCCGGCTCAGCCGGATCCACGCCTCCTGAACGGCGTCATCAGCCTCGCTCAGGGAGCCGAGCATCCGGTACGCCACCGCTCGCAAATGGGTTCGGTGCTCCTCGAATTGATCCGCCAGCCAGTCCTTCTCGTTCACGGTCACATTCCTCCGTCGGGTCGTGTCTACCCATTAGACCCGCGATATGCGGGGCGATGTGACAGATCGAAAGGAGATCACGATGCGAGTCTTCGTTGCTGGGGCAAGCGGCGCAATCGGCACCCGCCTCGTCTCGCAGCTGATCGATCATGGCCACGAGGTCGTGGGCAGTGCGACATCCGCCGAGAGCGCCGGGCGTGTCCGCGCGCTCGGGGCGAAGCCGGTGGTGCTCGACTTGCTCGACTTCCAAGCCGTCCGCAACACGGTGCTTGGGGCGCAACCAGACGCGATCGCTCACGAGGCCACCGCGCTCGCGAATCTGAGCGATCTCAAGCACTTCGACCGGAGCTTCGCGCAGACGAACCGCTTGCGCACCGAGGGCACGGACGCGCTCTTGGCCGCCGCTCGCGAGGCCGGGGTTCAGCGCTTCGTCGCCCAGAGCTACGCCAGCGCGCGCTACGCGCGAGTCGGCGGCGCTGTGAAGACCGAGGACGACCCGCTTGACCCGACTCCGGTGCGGGCGATGCAGCAGACCTTTGAGGCGATGCGCTATCTGGACGAGGCCGTGACGGCTGCCGGCGGAGCCATCCTGCGATACGGCGGGTTCTACGGCGCCGACAACGACGGGCTGGTCGAACCGGTCCGCAAGCGGCAGTTCCCGATCGTCGGCA
>VAYL01000125.1:4527-6754 GCA_005884305.1 Actinomycetota bacterium | reverse complement strand
TACTTCATCGTCGCCCACATCCACTTCGTGCTCTTCGGCGGATCGGTGTTCACGATCTTCGCGGGCATCTACCACTGGTTCCCGAAGATGACCGGGCGGATGTACGACGAGAAGCTCGGGCGGCTTCACTTCTGGCTGACCCTGGTCGGCATGTACGGCACCTTCCTGCCGATGCACTGGATCGGCATGGAGGGCATGCCCCGCCGCGTGGCGGACTACTCGGCCCAATTCGGCAACTGGAACCTCTTCATCTCGATCTGCGCCTTCCTCCTTGGCGCCGCCCAGCTGATCTTCCTCTACAACATGATCGTCAGCTGGAGGTGGGGTCCCCTCGCGGGCGACAACCCGTGGCGGGCGAAGACCATCGAGTGGCTGGTCAGCTCGCCGCCGCCGGTGTTCAACTTCGATGAGATCCCGCGGGTCGTGGGCGGCCCCTACGAGTACGGCGTGCCGGGCGCGCGCCACGCGATTCTCGGTCCCTCCGAGGCGGAGGTCGGGCGCGCCGACCCGGCGGTAGCCGGCACCGTGGGAGGCATGGGGCCGTGAGCGCGGTCGACCCAGGGACGGGTGCGTCCGAAAACGGCCAAGGCGGGACGATCCTGGTCTTCCTGAACGAGGTCGCCGGCGGTCGCAAGCTGCTCGAGGCGACACGCGAGCGCGTGGAGCATGGGGTCGGAGAGGTCGCGGTGGTCGCCCCGCAGAACCAGCCGATCGCGGGCCAGATCGTCGACCGCGACGAGGTCCGCGAGGCCGCGCAGAGTCGCGTCGAGGTAACGCAGGCCGTCTTTCGCGAGTTCGGGATCGAGTCGACCGGGGCCGTAATGGATCCGGACTCGGCGCTCGCGCTGGACGACGCGATCCGCGCGTTCTCGCCGCGGGAGGTGCTGCTGTCCTGCCTCTATGAGACGCGGTTCGGCTTCACCCGCAAGGACCTCGTGGAGTGGGCGAAGCAGAAGTTCGACGTCCCGATCACGCACATCGCGGTGCGGATCGAGGACGACGCGATCCGCTGGGACGTCACGCACACCCTGGTCGTCGCGACGCGTACCGTCGCGAGCACCGAGCTCATCTCGCGCCTGAAGAGCAAGGCGGCCGACCATCCGCAGCGGTACACGATCGTCAGCCCGCCATCGGGGGGCATATCCCGCGATGAGGTGTGCCAGCGCTTGGCGCGCACCCTCGCCGAGATGTACCGATCCGACATCGACGCGACGGGCCAGCCGATGAGCCCCGCCCCCCTGGCCGCCGTCGAGAACGCGCTCGAGCACTACCGGATCGACGAGATCCTGATCTCGACGCTGCGAGGTGAGCAGTCGAAGTGGCTGGAGGAGGGCCTGCTCGACGACGTGCGGGCGCGGACCGACAAGCCGGTGGAGCACGTCGAGGCGGGCGATGACGTGGTCGATCCTTCGGCGCCGCAGCATGAGGAGGCGCCGGTCGCCGTCGGGAAGGAGGGGAGCGGCTGATGGAGTCCGCCGCGATTCCCGCCACCGCCGAGCACGAGCATCACGGGCCCCCCGAGGCGCACGCGAGCTCGCGCATCGACCGCCAGACGCTGGGGATCCTGCTCTTCATCGTCTCGGAGGTGATGCTCTTCGGGTCGTTCTTCGCGGCGTACTTCTTCATCCGCGTCGTCGCGAACGTCGGGCCGTGGCCGCCGGACGGGCTTCAGCTCCCGAAGACCGTCGCCCTCGTCAACACCTTCATCCTGGTCTCGTCGAGCTTCACCGTCCACTGGGCGCTCGAGTCGATCCGCCGCGGTAACCGCCGCGGCCTGATCATGGGCCTCGCGACGACGTTCATGCTCGGCGCGACGTTCCTCTTCATCCAGATCAACGAGTACGTCCACATCGGCTTCGCGCCCTACACGAACGCCTTCGGCTCGGTCTTCTACGGCCTGACGGGACTGCACGGCGCGCATGTGACCGTCGGCCTCATCCTGCTGTCGTTCGCGAACATCCGCGCCTGGCGCGGTCACTTCACAGAGGAGCCGAAGAAGCACCTGGGCGTCGAGGTGCCGGGGATCTACTGGCACTTCGTCGACATCATGTGGATCATCGTCTTCACCACCGTTTACATCCTCTAGTCACGGCCTGAAGCCGGCCTACTCGCCGGCGCCGAGTGCCAGCGCTGCGCGGATGAGGGCCGCGTTGCCAGTCGCGAGCTCGCCGTTCGGCAGATGCTGCGTGTCCTCCAGACCGACCCGCGTGTCGATGCCGCGGCGAAC
>VAYL01000125.1:1213-4256 GCA_005884305.1 Actinomycetota bacterium | reverse complement strand
TGACCCGCCGGCGGACGTCGGGCTCGATCCATGCGCCGGTCGAGACGCCGACCGGGACTCCACACGCCTTGCGCACCGCGCGTGCGACCTCGTCAACGACGGCCGCGTCGAGGCTCTCGCGTCCCTCGCTGTCGCGCGGGTGCATGTGGATCGCGCCGGCGCCTGCCGCTGCGCAAAGCGCCGCGTCACGCGTGAGCTCCTCGGGCGAGACCGGCACCGCTTCGTGGCCGGCCTTCCCGAACGGGCCGTTGAGCGCGGCCTGAAGGAGCATCGCGGTGAGTCTATGAGCGCCCGGCCCTGAGCTGACCTGCCCAGCGAGCGATCGCCGGCTACTCCTCGATCAGGCTTCGCTGGCGGGCTCGAGGGGCTCAGTCGCTTCGCTGGCTGGCTCGAGGGGCTCGGTCGCCGGAGCGCCTTCCTCGGCTGCGGCCCGCTTTCTCGCTTCCTTCTTGGCCTGCTTTGCCGCGCGCTTCTCGAGGAGCTTGCGCTCTCGGTTCAGCTTCGCCATCGTCGTCTTTCTCTTGCTGCCGGCCATGCGTGTCCAATCGTCGTGGATTTATCTCGCCCGCCCAGACGACGGGCGAGATCGACGGAGACCCGTCACGGGCCTCCGTCGCGGTCGCAGCTCCGCCCTAAAGGGTGGTGACGTTCGCCGCTGCGGGACCCTTCGGTCCCTCCTCGGCGTCGTAGCTGACCTTCGCGCCCTCGGTCAACGACTTGAAGCCGCCGCCCTGGATTGCGGTGTGGTGGACGAACAGGTCCTTACCGGAATCATCAGGAGTGATGAAGCCGAACCCCTTGTCGTCGTTGAACCATTTCACGGTTCCTGTTGCCATGTGTTCCCCCTCCGGGGTATGTGCACTGCGCTACGCGGAGGGTGCTCTGGGCAACAACTGCGGGACGCTTGGCACTGATTTGGCCGAACAATTCGATCGGCCCGTTGCGAGGAAGGGTAGCGGTCTCGCCTGACCGATTGCGAAGAGGAAGCCGCCGCACACTGGCCGCGATGGGTGGATTTCCGCACCTATGTTGCGGAAATCCATCCATCGTCGAGGGAGCCAGGGCTAGCTGTGCTTGCGCACCACGCCGCGCAGGAACGGGACGACCGTGTGCAGGAAGCGGTTGTGCCTCGGCAAGCTCATCAGCGGGTCGTAGTGCTTCATCCTGTCCGCCCGCACGAGGCGGTAGTCGCTGATCCGCGAGCGGTCGATCAGCTTGTGGGCGGCCCGCAGCACTTTGCCGTGGCTCAGCCTCGTCTCGATCGCGTACAGCGGCACGTCGATCTGCTGGAGGTGGAACGGCCGCAGCCCGAGGAAGCGGGTGATCGGCGTGGGAACCATCGACTGCATGCCCTGCGCGAGGTCGATCTCCAGGCGGATCGGGAAGTACCACTCCAGACCGTTGCCGGGCTCCTGCGTGAACGTCGCGCAGAATCTTCGGACGCTCGCGCGCGGGCCGTCATCCCACGAGCGCGGGCTCCCCGAAGCCGCGAGCTGGCCCAGCCGCGCGCCCTGGTCGGCCAGCACCTGGTTATTGAACAGGCCGGCGAACCCGGCGTTGGTGACGGGGAAGCTCGGCGGGTGGGGCAGGAAGCTGTCCAACCCCTCCGCCTGCAGCGTCGAGGGGGCGTTGGGCCGCGCCAGGGCGAACCTGCAGACCACCTCAGGAACAACGCCGGTGAGCCACTCGGGAACGCCCGGCATCGATTCGTCGGAGCCGAAGGGCGTCTGCGTCTGGAGCGCGTCGATCCGCCGGCGAGCTTGGCCGACCGACTTGAAGGGCGGAAATCCGGACTGGGGGAGCAGGGTTCCGAACGCGTTGAACATTCCGCCGTCGATCAGGACCATCGCGTCGATGGAGCGGAATCCGGGGTGACCGCTGAAGTCCCACGCCGCGTACGAAGGGACCATGAGAGCGCCGAACGAGTGGCCGGTGAGGATCACGCAGCGGCGCCCACCGGCCCGGGCCTCGCGGATGACGTGCCGGAGATCGCGCAAAGCCACCGACGCGCCCCACTTGCGCACGAACCCGGCCTGATCCGGCTGGACGGGCTGAAATTGCTTACCGTCGAACGGTTGGCCGCCCAGGTAGTAACCGAGCGCCTGGCTCGGCGTCCCGGACTTGAAGGCGGAGACGTCCTCGAAGGCATTCGGGCGTCGGTCCACCGCCCAGACCGCGAGACCTGGCACGCGCGCGGCGATCGCATGCGCGATCCAGCCGAAGCCGCCCTGGCCGGCGGGCGAGCCGGGCACCGCCACCATGACGCAGCGCGGATCCTTGGGCCCGTACTTGCGGACCCACAGGCGGTCGTAGCTGGCCGGACCAGCGGCGTGGCCGCCCTGGATCGCCACGCGGGGCGCATCGATCGGACCCCGCCAATCGCGAGCGAAGGCCGATGCAGGGAGTGAGAGCGCGACCGCTTGACCGGGGTCCCTGCACGTATCACTGACGACGCGAGCATATTGACGCCGGTGAGCCGTTCGGCGCGCCATAATCACGGCGGCCGACTGAAAGGGGCGAGGATGCACAATCCGCTGCGGTCCGAACGAGAGGTCTTTCGCGCCGTCCTGATCGTCGCCATCGCGGCCGGCGCCGTCGTCGTTCTCACCGTCCTCACCCGTCCCGCCATCGGTGCCGCGCTGCTGGCCGCCGAGATCGGGCTCGGGATTGGCCTCTTGTGGCGCGCCGGGCGCGGAAGCATCCCGCACCGGGCGGAGGTCACGCGGCGCGACGACCCGGTCTACCGGATCCTCGTGCTTGCGAACGAGACGGTTGGCGGCCGCGCTCTGCTGAACGAGCTCCAGAATCGCGTCAAGGGTCGCAACAGTGAAATCCTGGTGGTCGTTCCAGCGCTCACCAGCTCGCGGCTGGAGCACTGGTCCTCCGACGTGGACGGGGCGCTCGACGAGGCGGGAAAGCGGCTTGACGCGTCGCTGGCGACGATGGCCGCCGCGGGCCTGAGGGCGCGCGGCCACGTTGGCGATCACCACGAGCCGAACTCTGCGCTCGAGGACGCGCTACGCGACTTCCCAGCGGACGAGGT
>VAYL01000125.1:584-1175 GCA_005884305.1 Actinomycetota bacterium | reverse complement strand
AGGCGCGCGAGGAGGTGCCGCTCCCGATCACGCACGTCGTCGTCGACCTCGAGGCGGAGGCCGGCGCGCCCGCGCAGGCGGCTCGAGCCGCGTCCTAACCCGAGCTCTTCGCCTGGCAGGCCGGGTTGCTCGCATGCCCGGCGCACTTCAGCAGGAACTTGATCAGCTGGTTCAGCTGTGGGCCCTGGATGGTCTGCCCGAAGGTGCTCGGCATGACGCCGGACGGATACCCGTGAGCGATTGTCTTGTCCGGATTGACGATTGCCGTCTTTACCTGCGCGGGCGTCTTCAGCGGGCCCTTGCCGATCACCTTGTCGAGATCTGGCCCGGTCGTCGCCGTCGACCCCGTGGACGCCAGGGTGTGACAGCTCGAACACGAGGTGGGCATCGCGCTGACGAAGACCTGCGCGCCCGGATCGTTCGGAATCTGGGGACCCTTGAACTCGGGGTTGCCCGCCACCGTTCCTATGTAGGAGGCGACGTCGTCGAGGTCCTGCCCCGAGAGGAGGTCGGCCGGCATGGACACGGAGGGGTTGGGTGTCGATGGCCGCGGGTTCTCGACCTGAGCCTTGACCACCCCGGCGATGGTCT
>VAYL01000125.1:0-515 GCA_005884305.1 Actinomycetota bacterium | reverse complement strand
CGTGTGGCACGTGGCGCACTTGGCGGCGAAGAGCTGCTGGCCGCGGTCGAAGTCGCCCTTCGCGGACACCCCGCAGCCCGAGAGCACGGGTACGAGGAAAAGCACAGCGGCGAGCGCCGCGAAGCCGCCTCCCGCCTGAGTGAGCCTGAGTCTCGACACGAGCGCCGGAATCCTATCCATGCGCCATGCCGGCCGGACCGGGCGTGGAAGGCATCGAGCAGCTTTTGGATAGGGTTGAGTCAATAGGCACATTTGGCCCCCGGGGAGGCGCAGATGGAAGTTCGGGAAGGCATGTCGAAGGTGGTGCTGACGCTCGGTCCGGGGCACACGCTGCGCGATGCCGCCCAGCGGATGACCGAGAAGGGCGTCGGGGCCGCGGTGGTGATGGACGAGGAATATCCGGGCCCGCGCATCATCAGCGAGCGCGACATCCTGAACTCGCTGGGCAGGGGGGAGGACCCCGATTCCGAGTGCGTCGCCGATCACATGAGCGACACGCTCATCACCGCGGCGCC
>VAYL01000124.1:2422-2896 GCA_005884305.1 Actinomycetota bacterium | reverse complement strand
GTTGCCCGCGCCGTGCGCACCGCTCTAACCTCGCCGGACCATGCTCTTTGACGGGGCCGAGATCTACGTCGAGGGCGGAAGCGGCGGCAACGGCTGTGTCAGCTTCCGCCGCGAGGCCCATGTGCCCAGGGGCGGGCCCGACGGCGGCGATGGCGGGCGCGGGGGAGACGTGGTGCTGGAGAGCGACCCGTCGCGGCGCGATCTCGCCTCGCTCCACCGGCGGCGCCATTTCCGCGCCGGTCGCGGCGGCCACGGCCAGGGAAAGCAGCGCCACGGCGCCCGCGGCGAGGATCGGGTGATTTCGGTGCCCCCGGGTACCCAGGTCGAGGGCCTCGATGGGCGGCGCTACGACCTCGTCGAGCCGGGGCAGCGCGCGATCGTGGCGGCGGGTGGTGCCGGCGGCCACGGCAACAAGCGCTTCGCGTCCTCCACCAGGCAGGCGCCGCGATTCGCCGAGAGCGGGCTCGAGGGCGA
>VAYL01000124.1:0-2346 GCA_005884305.1 Actinomycetota bacterium | reverse complement strand
AACGCGCGGCCGAAGGTCGCCGCCTATCCGTTCACGACGGTCGAGCCGGTGCTCGGGACCATCGACGACGGCGAGCGCCAGCTCGTGCTCGCAGACATCCCCGGGCTGATCGAGGGAGCTGCCGAGGGCGCCGGGCTCGGGCTGGAGTTCCTGGCGCACGTCGAACGCTGTCGCGTCCTGATCCATCTGGTTGACATCGCGGGGGAGGATCCGCCGACGGCCTACGAGGCGGTCCGCGCGGAGCTCACGGCGTACGGTGCCGGCCTCGAGCTCCTGCCCGAGCTGGTCGTGCTCTCCAAGCGCGACCTCGTCCCTGACGACGAGGCGGATGCGGCCGTCGCCGAATGGAGTGACCGGCTTGGGGGCGACGCCGTCGGCGTGTTGGGCGCCTCGTCGGCCACCGGTGCCGGTCTGGACGGCCTTCGCGCCGCGATCTTCGAGGCCGTGCCCGCCGAGGAGGCTCGAGTGGCGGCACCCGCCGAGCCGGAGTTCGAAGCCGAGCACATCACCTACCGCCCGGCGGGTGATCAGGGCTTCGACGTGCGGCAACTGGACGATGGCGTGTTCGAGGTCGCCGGGCGAGGGATCGAGCTGCTTGTCGCCCGACACGACACCGAGAACTCGGAGGCGCTCGGTTATCTCGAGCAGCGCCTGCGCGAGATCGGCGTCATCGCCGCGCTGCGTCGAGCGGGTTTCGAGCCCGGCGACGAGGTGCGGATCGGGGCCGAAGCATTCGAGCTCGATCCGGGCGAATAGGCCCGGCCGCCCGCGAGGCCGTACCTACACTTCGCACGCCATGACCGTTGTCGCCAAGCTCGGATCGTCGATCGTCGCCGACGACGACGGCAGCCTGCACTCGAGCGTCCTCGACTCCGTCTGCTCGCAGGTCGCGGAACTGCACCACGCGGGCGAGAACGTGGTCCTGGTCACGTCCGGCGCGATCGCGCGCGGAATGCGGCTGATGGACCTCGACCGCCGCCCGAGCACGATCGACGAGATGCAGGCGGCCTCCGCGGTGGGCCAGGGATCGCTGTTCCGTGCCTACGAGGAGCGACTTGCGCGCGAGGACGTGCACGCGGCGCAGGTGCTGCTGACGTCATTCGACATGTCGGCGCGGATGCACTACCTGAACGCGCGCCAGACGCTCCGTCGCCTGCTGCAGTGGCGCGCCGTTCCGGTGATCAACGAGAACGACACGACCGCGACCGACGAGATCACGTTCGGGGACAACGACTTCCTCTCGGCGCAGGTCGCGATCCTGCTCGAGGCGCGGCTGCTAGTGCTCCTCACCGATACCGCCGGTCTCCACACGGCCGATCCGCGACTGAAGCCCGACGCCGCGCTGATCGAGGAGGTGGAGTCGTTCGACGAGCTCGAGCGCTTCGAGATCGGCGATCGCACCTCGGCCTTCGGGTCAGGGGGAATGCGCAGCAAGGTCGCGGCGGCCGAGATGGCGAGCGCTGCGGGGATCGGGGCGGTTGTGTGCGATGGAACGGTGCCGGGTAGCTTCCTGGCAGCCACCCGCGGGGAGCGCGTCGGGACCCGCTTCGCCTCGCACCCCGAGCGAACGCCGAGCTTCAAGCTATGGCTGCGCTACGAGAAACCCAGCCAGGGGAAGGTGGTGGTGGATGAGGGTGCGGCGCGCGTCCTCCGCGACCAGGGATCCAGCCTGCTGCCGGTGGGCGTCACCGGCGTGGAGGGAGAGTTCGCCGCGGGCGACGCCGTGGAGATCGTGTGCAACGGCGACGTGGTCGGCAAAGGGATCGTGAACTACTCGGCTGCCGAGCTCGGGCGGATCAAGGGACTGAAGTCGGGGGAGGTAGCGGAGCGGATCCCCGACGCCGCCGAGGAAGCGGTCCATCGCAACTACTTCGTGCTGACTTAGGAACCTTGACATCCGCCCCTCGGGCGAGATACTCGGATTGGGCTGGCAGTGGCGTCCAGCCCACGTTCGAGTAGAGGGAGAAAGGGCTATGGGCAAATCTCGGGTCGCGCCGGCCACCGCGATCGCCATCGTGGGCATCGTCGCTGTTTCTGTCACCGGTGCTTTCGCCGCCGGCAGTGGGTTTGAGGCGAAGAACGGCAAGTACCGGGGCGCCGTCGGAGGCAACTCGGGAGACATCCTGCGGTTCGCCGTCGCCCGTCACCACGTGGTAAAGCACGTCGCCTTCGATCTGATCACCGGTAGCGATAGCTCCTGCCTCATTCGCTTTCACCTCACGCGCCGCGGCGAGATCAACCACGACGGCGAGTTCCAGATCGTCGGGGGCCGTGCCGGCACGGACCGCGCTGACGCGAAGAAGTGGATCAAGGGTCGGTTCGTCACCAAGAAGAAGGTGAGGGGCC
>VAYL01000164.1:20629-23613 GCA_005884305.1 Actinomycetota bacterium | reverse complement strand
CGCTGCTATCGACCGCGGTCAGCCGGAATCCCGACAGAGCCAGGCCTACCGCCATCCGCCCCGGGCCGCATCCGACGTCGAGCACCGACGCTCCGGCGCGTAAGCCAAGGCGATTGATCCATTCGAGAGCGAGCGCATGTCGGTCTCGAACGATCACGCCAGCGAGAGTGTCGGTGTCATACAGATCGTCCCATTGCCCCGCGCGCGCGGGGCTGTCGAAGTAATGCCTGAGGTGTTGTTGATCGGGACGCACCTAATTACACTCTCTTCGATCCCGTAGATCGCTGTTGATTGCTGCCGCCGCGGTGTAACCTGGGCATAAAGAAGGCCGAGTGGTTAACTTACGAGCTCACGCCGCAGCGTACACGCGGGGGTAGCTCGCGCGTCCGATGTCACAATTCGGCCTCACTTCCGAAACATCTCGTGACCCAGCCAAGCGCCGAACGGGCGGACGTCATCACGAGCGAACCAGTGCAATTCCTGCACTCCGCGAAGCGACCGAAGCCATTCGCATACGCCCACCCGCTCTCCTGTTCGGCTCGACACGACCGCTTTGATGTCCCGCTCGAGCAGCCACTTCCTGCCCTCTTGGGCCGTCGTACCAGGAACGGGCTGCCCCGAAAGGTCCAGGTAGCAGAGACGAACGACATCGAGATCGTTCGCGCCCGCAAAGAGACGGAATATGCTGCTGACCCGCGCATTAACGTCTAGCAACTTGTACTGACCGTCCCGGGCGTCATGCCGATACCCGATGCCAACACAGCCGCGATATCCAACCTCGGACATGAATCGATACGTCTGACTCGCCACGATGTCGTTCTGCGCGCAGACGGCAAACGACGCGACTCCCGTCGACGACACCTGTCGGAGCTTTCTGCCTGTGAACACGGAGCGCTGACTCCCGTGCGTGCCGAAATACCCGTTACACATCCACACCGTTTCGACACCGCCCGGTATGTACTCTTGCATTACGAAGTTCCACGGCTCATGCTTCATTCCGTACCGAACCGCCTCTTTGAGCTCTGGCCGCGATCTGACGATTGCTTTTGGCGGACGGTCGGGCAGAAATGGGTCGGCAGGCTTTAGGACCAGCGGGAATCCCGTCTGTGCCACAAAGTCATCTATCTCTGCGCCAGAGCTCGGTCGCGCTGTGACAGGTGCTGGAACGTCGTGGCCCCTCGCGAGCACATACATTTCCCATTTGTTTAGCAACTTTGCCACAACTGATCGGTTGGGCTTTGGAAACTGGAAGCATTCCGCCAATGCGTCGCTGTGCCGTTCAATGAATACGGCGAACCAGTCAGAGCAAGTCAGCAGGATGGGCCGCGCGCCGTGCTTTCGTGTGAGTGTCGCGCCCATCTTCCTAAGCATGTCGACCGACTCCACTTCGGGACGCGCGATGAAGTCCCACCGCATCGTCTCCCTCCAATAGCGAGACACGAGTGCGGGGTGGGACACGTTTGCTTGTGCCGCAACATATACCGGTACACCAAGGCGGCCCAAGGTGCGGGCAATGGGGAGTGCGCCGTAGTCGTCTCGAAACGCAACTGCGACCGGGACTTGGCTATCAATCAAGGATCTAGCGCAGTAGCTGGACAGGGTCTGTCGCGGCGGCCTCGTACCGCCTGATGAGCGCGTCCAGCGAGTAGATTCCGTGGTTCTGGGGAACTGGTAGATCCGACATGTCGGGTCCTTCTAGCCTGTCGCCCGTGAGGTACACCTTGTTCAACACGCCTTGCGCCCACGAAATGACTTCATCGATCGTCGGGGTCCTCACACCAACGATATCTGCAAACGCACGTGTGACGATCAGCCCATATGGGACATCCTCGGTGAGGTAGCGGTATTGAAAATTCGGAACAAATGACCCGGGAGTCTCCTCGATCATCGGCGCTCGCCGCGCTTGAATCGGCCCAGTTCGGAAGCACGTCGCAACGGTTCTCACGTCGGCGGTCACCTCAGCGTACGCGGACCGCAACCAGGCGTGAACCGGTTGGACGTGATCAATGGACAGGACGCCCGCACTCCGGGCCCTGAGTGCGTCAGTGACAGCAATTGCCTCGCTAGACAGCCGTTCGACGATCTCGCCCATCTCATCAGTCGCAGCTGCGTACAACATGGGTATTGCGGCCTTGTCGTAACGCTCGCCCCTCCACGAGCGAAAGTGTCCGTACATGAGACCCGGGTGGATGAACTGCCCCGGGTTGCCGAGAGTGAGACTTAGGAAGCTGTCAGTAGGCACGATTCGGGTTCCCAGAATCTGGGAGAGCTCGCGCGCGAACTCCGGCCCAGACTTGGCCGGAAGCGAGGCGACGGTCGCCTCCGCCTTCGCTGCGCCGATGTTGACGACTTCACCCGGCTTCACGACGCGCGTCGACCAGGGGAGCGTTTGCAGGCCAAAGATCCAGCGGTGCCCCCGCCCGCGACGAGGGAGGTACCGTGCCGCCTCAAACTCAAAGCCACCTCGCGTCGGCAGGCATCCCACATAGGTTCTATCGCCGACGTGCATCCCTATCCTGCCGAGCACCGCCGTATGAGCGAAGGCGGGTACGGCCAGCAAAACGAAATCGGCGTTTGGGATCACTTCGGCTGGATCTGAGGAGATCGTCCGCAAGCGATCCGCCTCCGCCGTGATAACGCCTGTAGAGCGGAGGCCCCCACGCGCTATGCCGCGGCGAAGGAGATCCGCTTTCTCTGCTGAACCGACCAGCCAGTCGACGTGCGCCCTAGCATGCTTGGAAATGACCACGGCCAAAGCATGCCCGGCATTGCCGCCTCCGCAGATAGTGAGGACGCGGGTCCGATCGCCTGAGGCACAGGCTTTCTCGCTCACCCGGCGTGAAACCTCGCTTGGCCACGGCGTGCTCGCATGCCGATGTCGTTCACTGGTCCAGTCCCTGCATATCGTGCCTGCATGCTAGGCTCGCGGCCGATGGTTCGGCGGTTGTCCCCCGAGACGTGGAACCCGCCACGGGGAGACGATG
>VAYL01000164.1:4681-20477 GCA_005884305.1 Actinomycetota bacterium | reverse complement strand
CGGGCATGCCGTCACAGGCGTTGATCTTTCCCCACAGATGATCGACCGCGCCTCTCGGAAAGCTGAACAGGCGGGACTCAAAATTGACCTTCGCATCGGAGACGCCAGCGCACTCGACCATGGCGATGAGACCTATGACATAGTCGCCGCGCGGCACGTCGTCTGGAACCTCCCCGATCCCGAGCGAGGCGTGGCGGAGTGGCTAAGGGTCCTTCGCCCTGGAGGCCGGCTGATTCTCATCGAAGGGAAGTGGGCAGACGATGAAATCGCGGCGACAAAGGGGCGGCACAAGGGGTTCGCCGAGAGCCTCAAGGACGCTATTGTCGAGATTTCCCGGCGTACCGGTATCGGCGCTCAGCGATTCCGACGCCGTCGCTATCGCCGAGTCGAGGTGGAGTTGCCGTTTTCGGGTGGGCCCTCAGCGGACCGCCTCGTAGGGCTACTAGACCGGCTTTCCGTCGGCGAAATCGAAGTCGTCTCTCTGATGGACGCCGCATTGTGGGGCGAGCCACCACCGTTCCCGCGGTATCTTGTCTCGGGGACCCGGGCGGACTAGCCGATGCATTCGGCAGACGAGACGCCGAAAGCTACGACCTAACACGGTCACCCCGATCCGCGTGTAGTTCACTCGCCGAGGTACGGACCCAACTCGCTTGGAGCTCTGACACGCGACATGGCCTCCAGGAACCAGCCTTCATGATCGCTCCCAACTAAACCAGCGGTTCGGGCGACCAACAGTCGGAGCTACGTCAGCGAGATGGCACGGCCTCGCATACTTGTGATCGGCGCCGGCATTATCGGCACGAGCATCGCATGGCGGCTCGCGTCCCGTGGTGCATCGGTAACGGTGATCGAGGCTGGCCAGCCCGGCGCCGGCACGACCGACACGAGCCTCGCATGGGTCAACGCGAGCAGCAAGCTCGATTCAAGCCGGGAGTACTTTGACCTCGCCGTCAGAGCAACAGCTGAGCACCACACGCTGGCAGACGCACTTGGAGAAACGCGCTACTTCTTTCCGTCAGGTCACATCGAGATTTCCCGCGAATCCGGGGAGGCCGATCGCCTCAGGTCGAAGGTGGCGCGGTTACAGAAATCGGGATACTGCGCGCAACTCATCGGGGTCCGAGACATACGGCGGCTCGAGCCAGGCATCAGGTTACCGGCGACAGCCGTGGCGGCGTCCTACCCGGACGAGGGGTGGGTTGACGGACCGGCCATGGCACGCGGGCTGCTGGAGCGCGCGAGAGGTTCGGGTGCAAAGGTTCTGTCGCACACGACAGCGACACACGTGGCGCTCAGGGACGATGTTGTCACCGGAGCGCATGTGGCACCTGGGAAGTTGGTCGGTGCCGACACCGTCGTCATTGCGACCGGCCGATGGACGCAAGATTTTCTTGCTCGGCTCAGAGTGGACGTTCCCCTTACCGATGTCGCAGGAAAGGACTCCCAGGCGGTTGGTGTCCTCGTCTACCGAGGGGAGGGGCTCCACGCACCGTAGTGCACAGCCCCAAGGTAAATTGGGCTCCACGGGCTTCAGGGCGTGCCGTCCTAGCGAGCGCCGGTGCGGATCGCGCGATCGCGCGTGATCGCTCGCCCGAGGTGCTGGGGACCATCGCGGGTGCGCTATTGAAGCGTGCCGCCGATCTGAGCGCGCGCTTCGCTGAGGCTCGCATTGAGCGAACGCATATCGGCTTGCGCGCGCTCCCGATGGACCGGCGGCCGGTCTGCGGGTGGATCAATTCGATCGACGGTCTCTACGTTGTAGTCACGCACAGCGGGATTACCCTGGCTCCGCTCCTGTCTCGGCTAGTAGCGGAGGAGATCCTTGACGGGGTCGAAGCACGGCTGCTGCGTCCGTTCCGGCCGTCGCGCTTCGACAGCGCCGCTACCAGCTGACCCGGACAGGAACCAGCTGACGGCAGGCTTGCGCGTGAGGTAGACGGCCACCGACTCGCCTGATCTGACACCATCGGCTCCACGAGCCTCGCCTGAGCGCCCAAACCAGATCCGAGGAACCGAAGGTGGATGCTCTGATCGCGGATGCGGGCGAGCGGCAAGCCCTGGTGACCGCGCGCCAGCTCGGCGGCGCCGGAGTGGCGATTGGCGTCATCGGCTCAGATGCAGACGCCCCGGCCTTCGCCTCCCGATGGTGCCGAGCTCGCATCGTCGTGCCGGCCTTCGAAACCCAACCGGAGGCCTACGTCAACGCTGTACTCGACGCATCCGCCAGATTTGGGGCCGGTGTGCTGATTCCGGTCCACGACGGCTCGATCGAAGCCCTCACGCTGCGACGGACCCGAGTCGAAGAGGTCGTCACACTTGCGCTCGGCTCCAACGCCGCCGTCGCGGCCGCGACCGACAAATCGCGCACGCTCGCCGCTGCCGAGGAGATCGGCATCCGCACACCACGCGGTGTAAGCGTCAGGAATTCGAGCGACGCCGCGGCAGCGATCGGAGAGGTAGGGCTCCCGGCGGTGGTGAAGCCGATGCATTCGTGGGTGCAGCGCACCGGGCCCGGCCAGCGTGTCAGGGCGGTCGTCGTCGACGATCGCGTTGCCGCGCTCAGCGCGATCGATCGGATGCTCGCGACCGGAACGACAGTCGCGCTTCAGGAGTGGCTCCCCGGCGACCGCGAGGCAGTTGCTCTCATGTACGCGCACGGCCGGTTTTGGGCGCGGTTCGCATGCCGCGCCGAGCGGACGAAGCCGCCCCTCGGCGGGAGCTTCGTGGTTCGAGAGAGCATCCCGCTTCCGAGCGATGTCACGATGGACGCCGAGCGGCTGGTGGATCGGCTCGGTCTCGAGGGGTGCTCCTTTATTGAGTTCCGACGCGATGCGAAAGGACAATCCGCGCTCATGGAGATCAACCCCCGGCTCCCGAGCTCGCTGGAGCTTGCGGTACGTGCCGGCGTCCCGCTTCCTCTTCTTCTCTACGAGTGGGCACGGGGCGGCCCGCTACGAGCGATCGACGGGTACCGCACCGGGATCCGGATGCGCTGGCTCGGAGGTGATCTCTCCTGGCTGCGGGCTGCGCTGGCCCACCCGTCGCATCCCGACGTTCCCTCACGGGCGGGCGCACTGAGTGCGTTCTTGAGCGAATTCTCGCGGCGCTGCGCCTACGATTACGTGGACTGGCACGATCCGCGGCCGGCGCTGAGCGCGTCGGCGGGCGCGGCTAAACGGGCAATCGCGCTCGTTGGCAGGACGATCCAGGGCTCTGCGGCAGCGCGGGCGCGCCACTCGAGCCCGGGAGGGAGATGAGTGGGTACAGCCGTGGTCACACACGAGCTTGGAGACACCGCCCACGCCTGGAACCAGCTGGCGCGTCGATCCGGAACACCATTCGTCACGCACGAGTGGCTCGGTTGCTGGTGGAGGGCGTTCGGCGAGGGAGAGCCGATGTGGCTGTCGCTGCGCGGGGACAATGGGGCCCTCGAGGCGGGAGCGTTCTTGGAGCGCGGCGCCCGTGGCGTGACATCGGCCGCCAATGTGCACAGCGGCGACTGGGATGCGGTCGCCCGGGACGACAATGCTCGGACCGAGCTTTGGGAAGCGCTGGGCGAACTCGACGAGAATTGCATCAGGCTGCTGGGCATCCCAGAGCAGGGGGGCGCCGCAGACGCTGCCGAAGCGGCCTTGCAGAAAGCCGGCTACCGCATCGTGCGGGAAAATCGCCCGCCAAGCCCGTCGCTTCAGCTCCCGGCGACCTGGGAGGGGCTGATTCATACCGTCAGCAGGAACCTCCGGTCGAATTGGGGCCGGCGTCAGCGGGGACTGGAGCGGGCTGGAACAGTCGCGTTCAGAACCGTCACCCGGCCCGGCGAGATGGCCGTTGCGCTCGACGCATTCCTCGAGCTGGAGGCGTCCGGCTGGAAGGGCAAAGCGGGAACGGCGATTCTGAGTGACCTCCGCACCCAACGCCTTTACCGCGACTTCGCGCAGGTGGCGGCGGCGCGAGGTTGGCTGCGACTTCATTTACTCGAGCTCGACGGACAGCTGATCGCGGGCGACTACGCGGTTTCGTTCGAGGGCACCGAGTTTCTCCTCAAGACGGCATTCAGCGAGCCGCATGAACAACTGTCGCCTGGGCTCGTACTTCGAGGCCGGGTGCTTCAGGCGGCAATCAAGGAAGGCCTCGATTACTACGATTTCCTGGGCGGGCCGGAGCGCTACAAGTTGAGTTGGGCGTCGCAACTTCGTCCGCGGGTACGGATCTCGGCCTACCGTGGGGCCGCGTTGCCGCGATATGCCTACAGATCGCGACTCCATCCGGTGCTGCGGTCGAGCATCGGCCCGATCGCGAGGCTTGCCCGAGACCGCGTCAGGCGATTGCGGGCAGGCTCGCGTCGCTAGTCAGTTCGGCAGCTCAGGCCTACTCCGACCGATCCCGGACGACCACACGCACGGTCATCAGCACGATCTTGAAGTCGAGCCACAGGGACCAGTTGTCGATGTAGTAGTTGTCCCACTCCACCCGGTCGGTGAGCGAGGTCCGGCCGCGGAGGCCGTGCACCTGTGCCCAGCCCGTGATCCCGGACTTGACACGGTCGCGGGCGTCGTAGCGATACACCGATTCGCGGAGGTTGGCGGCGATGTGATCGCGCTCCGGCCGCGGACCGACGATCGACATCTCGCCTCGGACGACATTCAGTAGCTGGGGAAGTTCGTCCAGGGACGTCCGGCGCAGGAACGCGCCGAACCGGCTGCGGCGGTCCTGGCCCTCGACGCCGCCGGGGCCCAGCCCGCGTTGGAGCGCTTCCTCGATCTTCGCCGTCGAGGGCTTGTCCTCGCGAGCCGCCGGACGCATCGTCCGGAACTTGAGCATGTCGAACTCGCGGCCGTCGAGGCCCACGCGCCGCTGCCGGAAGAGGATCGGCCTTCCGAGCGTGACCAGCGTCCCGAGCGCGGCGGCGAACATGATCGGCGCCGCGAGCAGGATGGCAAAGGCGGCGATCACCCGATCGAGGGCGTACTTGAGCTTGAACTGCCAACCGCGGGGCTTCGACGGGAAGATGCCGAGCAGGGGCAGGCCGCCCACCCGCTCGACGTTCGTTCGATCGGGGATGTCCTCGAACAGGCGGGGGACCACCGAAACCGACACGCCGAGGCGGCGGAGCCGCCGCATCACCTCGAGCTCCTCGTCGTGGGAGGCGGTCGAAAAGCACAGGATCGCGTGTTCGATGGCGTTCCCCCGCACGAGCGGCTCGATCTGGGACGGCGGACCGAGCACGGGGCAGTCGCTCGTCTCGGGAACGTCCAGGGGATCGGTGTCGACGAAGCCCACGGGCCGTAGGCCCATCTGCGGGCGTTCCAGCAGCCGCCTCGCGAGTAGGTGGCCGACGCGGCCAGCACCGACGATCAGCGTCGGGCTGCCCGCGTAGCCACTCGCCGACAGCTTGAGCGCGGCCCTCCCAGCGATCAGGTAGACGGCGGCGATCACCCACTCGCGTACCGCCTGCGACGCGGCATCCAACTCGGTGCTGAGCAGCGTCCGAGCGAACACGACGGTCATCGCCGCGACCGCGGTCGCCGCGACGATGGCGCGGGTGTCCTCGAGGAGCTGCATGTTGGTGCGAGGCCTGTATATCCCCCTCGAGGTCAGCAACGCGAGCGTCAAGACCGGAAACGCAGCGAGCCACGGAAGCCCCTCGCTCGGAACCGCCGACGCGCCCGCCGTCAGGACGGCGGTGAGACCGGCCAAGGCGAGCATCGTCGCATCGACCAGGAAGTCGCGCTCGGACGGCCGTAGCCGATGCCCCCGGCGTACCCGGTGGATCTGCGGCCTGAGGACCGCGGGTGCCACACGCTCGGCCTCGCTCGTGCGGAGTCCGTTCGTCGCCACACTCCCCGCTCGGGCAGCATCGGCCGTCCCCCAGCCGTTTCGGACCGAACGCGCCGACCCGTTTCCATTGGCGGGCGCTGACCCGTTTCCATTGGCGGGCGCCGACCCGTTCCGGGAGAAGCGCCGCGCAGCGCGGGCACGGTGTCGGGATCGCGTACCCGACCCACTCCCCTGGGTTACGGCGTCGGGCGGTTCACCGCCTCCTCTGAACAATTAGCTAATCCCGCGCTCGGGTACAAATTTATGCCCGCTACGGGTAAGAATCGTTGCGGGCACTCCATATTATGCCCGCTTCGGGTAAGAATCGTTGCAGGCACTCCATGCCCTTTCGGACATCGAGTGCCCAGCTTGCCGTCGCGGATGGCTAAGTCAACGCCGCGGGCGGGAATTCACCTCAGATCTTGGATCGCATTACCTCAATGCGGGGAGGTAGCCTTCGACGGCGGCGCAAACGGGTGCATGAGGCAGTGCACCTCCCCCACGGATTGCGCTACCTCAATCCGGAAAGTATCCTCCCCACATTGAGGTAACGAGGGCGGAGCCCTCCAGTCATTGGCAGGGACGGGGAAACTTTGACCGAAAACGACCATCGACCTCCGGCCAGCAACGGAGGGAATGTTTCGTCGCGGGCAGAGGCGGGGGTGGGGAATGGGTCCCGCCGAAGCTCGGTGGGCCCACTCTCGAAGCGGGAGCGGGAAATCGTCGCGATGCTGGCGGATGGCGAGAGCGGCGCCCAGATCGCGGAGCGGCTCGTGCTCTCGCCGGAAACCGTGCGCACCCACATCCGCAACGCGATGACGAAGCTCGGTGCGTCGAGCCGTGCGCAGGCGGTTGCGCTCGCGGTTCAGCGCCGGGAGATCGATTGGCCACGGTCGTCACCCGCCACCGAGGGGCTCCGGCCGGCCTCAGACGCTCCAGGTTCCTCGCGATCCGGCGCCACGGTCCGATCCCGCTCCACGGCCGTTGCGGCTGGCCGGGCGGACACCACCTTGACGGCCCTGCTCGCCGACCTGGTGTCCCTGCACGACGTCGACGGCGGCATGATCTTCCTCACCGAGGGGGACGGGCTCTCGCTGCGCCAGGTGGCCGTCCTCGGGGACCGGGGCCAGCCCGGCCGCAAGACCCCGGGGCGCATCCAGCTCGGGGAGGGCGCTCTCGGCCGGGTCGCGCTGGAGCGGCGGGCACGGCTCGTGCACGGATCGGGTTCCGCGGAACAGACTCCCGACCGAGCGATGATGTGCGTGCCGATGACCGCGGACGGAAAGCTCGTTGGCGTCATCTGCCTCACGGTCAGGCCCAGCAGGCTCGTCGGGCGAAACGAGCTGCTGCTGCTGCAGGCGCACGCGGGTCGGGTCGCCGAGGTCCTACTCTCCGCCGACGACGATCAAGAGCGGCGTTTGAAGGTGGCGCTCAAGCGCTTCCGGGCCTCTTGGTCCAGCTCCAGGCGCTAGCGATCGACTCGGGAGGCGTGCCGTCCGCCCTGCTCAGGGCGCGTGCTCGTGCAGCCCCTCCATCGCAGCGTCCACGGTCACGTCCATGCTGGCGATCTCGTCGATGTCGCATAGGTCCAGCACGCGGCGCATGGGCGCTCTGGCCGGCACCACGAGACACAGTCGCTGGCCGGACGTCCGCAACCGGCGCGCGAGGTCGAACAGGAACTCGATCCCGGCGCTGTCCAGGTACGTGGCCTCCGATAGGTCGAGGATGAGGCCGGGCCCCACGTTCGTCATGGGCGATGATCGAGTGCCCCTGTGCGTCGAGCGTGAGCCGAGTCAGGGAGATTCCTCCCTCGCCGCAGGACCACGGAGCCGACGGCGGATCGTCACCGTCGTGCCGTCCGGTCCACGACCGATGTCCACGTCATCCATCAACTCCCGCATGAGCGCCAGCCCCCGCCCGCTCCTCTCCTGTCCGGACGCGCGCCACCGACCAGTGTCGCTGACCGTGATCGCGATCTCGGCGTCGCGGAGCCTGGCGTGGAGCTCGAATGGGGCATCGGAGGTCGCCGGATGGGCATGGGCGACGGCGTTGGCACATGCCTCTCCGCACGCGACGAGCATCTCATAGACCTCGTCCTCGCTGGCGTCGGCTGCACGGAGCCAGTGCGCCACTGCATGGCGCATGGAGGTGAGCGAGTCCGGCTGCGGGGACAGCGTCAGGTCGAGGGTCTCCCCCGCTGGCTTCAGCTGGACGGCAAGCAGGGCCTGGTCGTCTCGAGATCCGGCGCGCGCGTCGACCGAGCCGAGGATGGCATGGCACAGTGCATCGGGCTCGAGGGGGTTGCCTTCGCTAGCCCGGCGCAGATCGTCCAAGCCCTCGCCGAGCGGCAGGCCCGGACCCTCCACTAGACCGTCCGTGTAGAACAGCGCGGTGGACTCGGGCTCGAGAATCATCACGCTCTCCTCGTAGACCGGGAATCGCGTCACCCCAAGAGGGCTGGCCGCGGTGGTCTCGGCGAACGTCGGCTCCTCGTTGGGACGGAAGATGAGTGGCGGCGGGTGACCCGCGGTCGCCATCCGCATCGTGTTGGCGTCGGGGTCCACGATCGCGTAGATCAACGTGACCATGCCGCCCCGCTCACCCTCGAGCACGAAGCCGTTCATCCGCTCCAGCACGACCGCGGGCCTCAGGTCCTCGAGGGCATAGACCCGAACCGCGCTCTGCAGATGGGCCATCCGTGCCGCCGCCTCCACCCCTCGTCCGACGACGTCCCCGATGACAATCCCCAGCCTGCCGCTGCGCAGAACGATCGCGTCGTACCAATCGCCGCCGACTTCGGTCTCCGCGCCGCCCGGGCGATACCGAGCCGCGAATCGAAGGCCGGGGATCTCCGGGAGGCGCGGGAGGAGGTTTCGCTGAAGCGTCTCGGCGAGGTGGCGCTCGACCTCGACCCGGGCCGCGGCTGCCTTGATCGCGTCGAGCGTCGCCCCGACAAGCGTCCCTCCGACATCCGCCCCACCGCCCGACTCCTCCGCCGAGCCATCGGCGACGGGCGCCGATGCCTCCGAGCCGGTGCCCTCTGGCTCCAGGTTCACGCTTCCTCCCCTGGTCGCCTATCTCGTCGCGTTCCGCGCCTGATGCAAGGTATTCAGCACCCCAGCCGAAGGACCGGCCATTCAGCAAACCAGTGTACTCGGGGGTACCGACCGGCAGGTGGGATATGTTCCCAGCTCGTGAACTGGGCACCCGGAGCCCTCGCAGCGGGCCCGCATCAGCCTCCACAGGAGCTTGCGAAGGCTTGGCTCGTCCGCCTCATTGAGCGGACGCCGCTTGCCGACGTGGACGAGATCGAGGTCGATCTGCTGCTGAAGGAGGGCGCCCCCTTCATCGACGACATCCTCCGAGGGCTCCAATCGCCAACGACCGACGTCGGCCTTGCGCTGCCCGCCGATGCTCGTGAGAGGGCTCGAGGCTTCGGCCGGCTCCGTCGGGGAGACCGGGCGCCTTCGGAGGTCCCGCGGGACCTCGCCGCTCTGCAGTCGCTCCTGATCGAGTCGCTGCGTCGCGATATCCCAGAGCGTGACCGGGGCGACTTCGCGCGCTCAGTGGAGAACCTGGCCGCGATCTTCGGCTCGATCCAGAGCGAGCTCACCGAGGGCTTGGTTCGTGAGCGCGCCGGGGCACCTCGCCGCGACGAGCTGACCGGACTGCCGGGCCGCGCGGAGCTTCACGAGTGGCTTCAGGTTCTGCTGGCCGAGCATCGGCGCTACGGTCATCCGTTCTCCCTCGCGCTGGTCGACATCGACGGTCTTGGACGCATCAACGATGCCCACGGGCGCCAGGCCGGCGACGGGATGCTTGCCGCCGTCGCGGCAGTGATCTGCAGCAGGATTCGCGCCGTGGACCGGCCGTTCCGACTCGGTGACGACGAGTTCTGCCTCCTCGCACCCCATGAGGAGGCCGCGCAGGCGCGAGTCATGGCCGAGCGCCTCGCCCGCACCGTCGAGGACTCGCAGGCCGAGGAGGGGCCGCGGATCGCGGTCACGATCGGCATATCCTCTTGCCCCGCGCATGGCACCGAGCCGGACCGGCTGATGGAGATGGCCGAGGAGGCCACCTACGCGGCCAAGGCCGCCGGGCGCCCCGTCGCTGTGGCGGGCACCAACGGCAAGGTCTCGGCGCCAGGCCTGCAGTGATTGTGCAAGATAGCTGCCAGCCGAGCTGAGCGAACGCTCCAAAAGCTCCACAAAGCTAGCCTGATCCTGCACACGGCAAGGCACGAGCCGAGGGATCGAAGAAACCTGTGCCCGGAATCAAGACAAGCGCCGCAGCCGACCTGCTCGGGGTGAGTCCGAGCACCCTCCGCAGTTGGGAGCGGAGGCTTGGCTATCCCCAGCCTCGCCGAACCCCCGGCAACCACCGCCAGTACGACCTCGGAGAGGTCGAGACCCTGCGGGAAGCCCTCCGGCAGACCGGGAACATCTCCTCGGCGGTCGAGGTCGCCCAACGCCGCGGCCGAGGGCTCGCCTCACCGGCGCGCCTGCTGCAGGCCTTCGACAGCTTCGACGAGGCGGCCGCCGACCGCGAGCTCGAGGAAAGCCTCGCGATCCGCTCCGTGGAGCGAAGCGTGGAGGAGCTGCTGCTTCCCGCGCTGGAGTTGGCGGTGTCCCGTCCGAACCACCAAGCCGAGTTCGAGCATGCCTGCCGCTGGGCAATCGGGTGGCTCCACTCGGCGCGGCGACTTGCTCCTCCCGCCACCATGCCGGAGGGAGTGCTCCTCCTCGACTCGGGATCGCCACTTGGGCTCGAGGGCGTGTACGTACAGGCGCTCGAGCTATGCCTTCGACGCTCCGGACTGCGCGTCCTGCTGCTCTCCGCCAATCTCCCGTCGCGGCGCTTCGGCAGCGCGCTGCGGGCGCTGAGGCCCGTCGCGATCGTGCTCTGCGGAACCGAGGCGTCGCTGGACATCGTCGGGGCACCGCTTCGCCGCGCCCTTCGTAACGGCGACTCGGTGCGCATCCACGGCTACCGGACGGCCCAGCTAGTCGCCGGGCAGCGGGGCGTACCGCTTCTCGGCTCTGGGCCGAGCGAGGCCGCCGAGCGACTCCTCGCCAGCTTGGCGGGGAGTCCCACGCCGGGACCGGCGACTCGGTAAGGGCCACCGGGCGAGTGCCCGGCGCCACCAACGCCTACCGTTAATGCATACCGCGAGTGCCCAGCGCCACCGGGCCTACAGTCGACGCATAGTTTCCCGCCCGAAACCTATGCATCTGCTCGTGAGCGTAGCCGGCGGCGGTTGCCACGCCGCCCCCCATGCCATAGAAGTGAATGACCTTGTCAAGTTCTCACGGCTTTCGGTGGGGACGTGCAACAAGGGTCAACCTAATGGCGAGAGAGAGTCGACTACTGAACGTGGGCCAGGCGGCCGGCTACGTCGGCGTGAGCGCCGCGTCGCTTCGCAACTGGTCGAATCGGGGGCTGGTCCCTGTGTATCGGACGCCCGGCGGTCAGCGCCGCTTCTCGATCAAGGACCTCGACGAGTTCATGCGCTCGATGCGTCAGTCATCGGGGTCGAGCGGAGATACGGCCGGCGTGGGAGCCGGTTCACCACGCATGTAGGGATCCGCGCATGCCCGGCCGCCCCAGCCAGCGGGTTATCTATCTACATTTCCTCGCGATTGCATTGGCGATCGCCGTCGCGGTGTTGGCAAACCGCGACTCGGACTGGGACGTCCCGCTCTTCGCCGTCCTTCTCGCGGCTTCAACAGTGGGGGATCTCACAGCCGTCGACGCCCCGACCAGCCAGGTAAAGCTTTCCAGCAGTTCGCTCGCGATCGTGACCTCGATCGTCTTCCTCGGCGCAACCCCAGGCGCGGTTATCGGCGTCCTCACAATTGCGGTTGGATGGTTGCGGTTTCGCTACGCCCGGACGACCCTGCTGATCAATCTGGTCACATACGCGTGGTTTCCGCTCCTGTCAGGGCTGGCCTTTCATGCGGTCACGCGCGTCTCCGGCATCGGGCAGATGGATGCTCTGTTCTACCTGTTGGTGCTTGCCCTCTTCGCTGTGGCGCTGATGATCAACGTCGCCCTCATCGCGGGCTACTTCAGCTACGTCGAGGGCAGCCGTTTTTCGACCAAGGTCAGGCGCACACTCGGCCCCCTCTTGCCGGCGGAGTTCATCGGTGCGATGCTGGCCGTCGCCGTCACCTACCTCTACGTTCACTCGGGTGCCGCTGCGGTCGCCATCTTCGCTGTGGTGATCGTCGTCTTTCAATATCTGGTCGGCGCGCTGCTCCTCTCTGAGCAACGATCCGAGGAGCTCGAGTTGCTGGCCAAGCGGCTTGCCGGCTTTCAGGTCGCGCTGCTGAGCGCGCTCCTGCGAACCCTCGATCTCCGCGACCGGATGACGGCCCGCCACAGCGCGGCGGTAGCGCGATACTCCAGGGAGATCGCCGCGAAGGCGGGCCTGTCGCCCGAGCAGCAAGAGCTTGCCCACACCGCGGGGCTGTTGCACGACATCGGCAAGTTCGTCCTCTCCGACCGGATCCTGAAGGGCGACATGGATCTAACGGAGGCGGACTGGAACGACATCCGCAAGCACCCCGCGGAGGGCGCACGCATCGTCTCCGAGATCGACGGTTATCGGCCGGTGGGAGAGATCATCCTCGCCCACCACGAGCGAATCGACGGGCTTGGATACCCACAGGGATTGCGGGGTGACGACATCCCCGTGATCTCAAGGATCATCGCCGTCGCCGACACCTATGACGTGCTCACGGCTCGCGACTCCTACCGGGAGCCGGTCAGCTCGGAGGATGCGATCGCCGAGCTACGTCGCTCGGCTGGAACCCAACTCGAGCCCCGATTCGTCGAGATCTTGGCCGACGCCTTGACGGGTCGTGACCTGTCGTACCGCCACGGCGAATCGGCCGACTTCGAAACGGAACTGGCGCTCGATCGGCGGATCCACGAATACGTTGCCGCCGGCCTGAGCAATCCTGGCTCACTCTAGCCTCGTCGACGCCACCAGTAAATCCCGCAGCCAGAACCCGAGCCGACTGTGTGGTCGCGCCGATCGAGCGTAACGGGGGAACAAATAGGCCCCCAAGCCGTTGTGATTCAGCCTCCGCGGCAGCCCATGGCTCATCCCCCAATCCTTGAGATCTTGCAATTACCGTCGCGAGTCTACATCAACCCTGCAAAACTTCATAATCCCCACCCAGCGTGGGCTAGGTTGTGCGACGGAGCTCCCTGATGCGTCCTGCGCTTCGTCCGCTCAGCCTCCCCGCGTTCCGGCGCCTCGCCGTGGTCCGCCTGGTAGACGAGCTCGGTGACTGGCTGGGGGAGATCGCGCTCGCGGTGCTGGTCTTCGACCAGACCGGCAGCCCGATGGCGACCGCAGCGCTCTTCCTCGCCCTCCAGTTCGTCCCGGCGATCACGACGCCGCCGCTCGTCGCCCGCCTCGAATCGCTGCCGGTCCGGGTCAGCCTGCCGGCGCTGAATCTGGTGCAGACCGGCGCGTTCGCCGCCCTCGCGGTGCTCTCATCCGATTTCTCCCTCGCGCCGGTGATCGCGCTCGCGGCGCTCGCCGGCGCCCTCGCCATCTCGGGACGCGCCCTCTCGCGCGCGGCGGCCGCGGCGGTGGTCGCCCCGCAGGGGCTGTTGCGAGAGGGAAACGCCCTCCTCAACCTCAGTTTCACTGTCGGCGCCGCGGCGGGTCCCGCGATCGCGGGTGTCGTCGTCGCGGGGATCGGCCCTCGCCCAGCGCTCTTCGCCGACGCCGCCTCGTTTGCCGCGGTCGCGCTCCTGCTCGCCACCGCCTCCGGATTGCCCCGCGCCCAGGCCCAGGCAGCCGGGTGGCTCGTGCGGCTCCGTGGCGCGGTCGCCTACGTGCGTCAGCGGCGCAAGCTTCGCCTGCTGATCTTCGGGCAGGCGGCCGCCTTCATGTTCGCCACGATCGTGATCCCGATCGAGGTCGTGTTTGCGAAGCAGACGCTCGGCGCGGGAGACGCCGGGTACGGAGCCCTCCTCGCGAGCTGGGGGGTGGGAATGGTCATCGGCGGGCTGGCGTTCGCCGGGCTCCGCAACATGTCGCTGCCATCGCTCCTGGCCATGGGCACCTTGGCGATCGGCTTCGCCTATCTCGCCACCGCAGCCGCCCCCACCCTGCTCATCGCCTGCGGCGCCTCGGCAATCGGCGGGACCGGCAACGGCGTCCAGTGGGTCGGCGTGATGACCGCCGTTCAGCAGCTGACCGGCGCCGACTTCCAGGCCCGGATCATCTCGCTGCTCGAGTCCATCGCCAAGGCGAGCCCGGGGCTCGGATTCCTGCTCGGGGGAGGGATCACCGCGATCTTCAATCCGCGCGTCAGCTTTGCGATCGCCGGGGTTGGCGTGCTCGGCGTGCTCGCGGTGAGCTCGGTGTTACTCGCACGAGCGGGGTGGTGGGGAGAGCCGGTGGAGGAGGCGGCACATCAGCCGGATGGTGACATCTTGGTCTCGCCGGGAGATGCTCGCCTTGGCGATGGGAGTGGCGAATGACTCCGCCCCGCGACCGGCGCTCAGGAGCGGTTCTCGAGCCTCCTCAGGACAGCGAGCGCCAGCCCGACGTCCTCGTTCCCGAACTCCTGCCGGAGCCGGCGTTCGATCTCCTGGTCGCTCAAGCCGCCGACCGCCATCTGAACCGCCCGCAGCTGTGACGCCCCCGAGCCGGTCGGCGCCGTCTGGTCGGGCACCTCCGAGGCCGGCGCGACGCCCTGGGTCCGGGCGCCCCTGTCGGCCTCGACGCTAGCGAGGGTGGCCTGCAGTCTCGAAGCAGCGCTCCTCAACAACTCGGTGTCGCGATCCACCGCCTCGGCTCGACGGAAGATCTCGGTCGCCAGTTCCAGGCTCGCCGCCAACCGTTCGACCACGAAGTCGTGCGCGTCTCGATCGGCTGTCTCGACTCGGCGTCGCGATTCGGCCTCGGCCTCCTCGAGAATGCGTTTCGCCCGCGCGTCTGCCTCCTCAACGATGCTCTCCGCCATGGCCTCGGAGTCATCGAGCACCGCCTGGAGGCGGTCCGTGGCGGCGGCGAGTGCGGCCCTCAGCGACGAGCTCGCTCCACCGTCCGTCTCTCCGATCCCCGTTGATCCGTTCATCGCAGCTTCGCTCGTGCGGCCGCTCTCACCGACGCCAGCCTAGCCGCAATTTTCGCAGAGCGCGGGCTAGATGGCTGAATCCCATGCGGCGGTCGCCGGTTTCAGCGCTCGATCCTGGGCTCCCCAGAGGACGGGACCTCCCCGACGAGGCCGAGGATTCGCTCCTCGGCTTCCCTGATCCGGCGAGCCACCTCATCCTCGATTCGGATCGCCGTCCACATCCGTGCCTCCCACTCGCCGGCACGCGCGACCGTTTCGGCGACGTCCTTCACGCGCTGCTCCATCGCGCGGACGCGTTCCTCCGTTTCGAGCGTCCGCCGCTCCGCCTGCTCGACGTGCTCAACCGCCCGATCGATCCGGGCCATGGCCCGCTCGACCTGGGCGCCGGCCCCGAGCGACGGCCGCTCGATCGCCGGAAACCGGGTCTCCGCTTCGGAGAACCCGGCGCTTGCGACCCCCGCGGCCTCCAGTCGACACCTGGACCATTCAGAGAACCTTTTGGCCGCGCCCAGGACCTGGGCGGCCACGGAAGCCGACACCCGAGCTCGAGCCCGTGTCTTCGTGGTCGCCGCAGCCTCCGCTGCCGGCTCCGTCGCTGCCGCCCGATCCTCCAGCTCGCGGCTCGCCGCGGCGATGATCTCTCGCACCGTGTCCCGGAACTCGCCGACCGCTTCCCCGAGGCGCTCCCCGGCGATTAGCGCCGCGCGCCGCTCCGTCTCGAGTACGGCCGCTCTCTGCGCCTCCTCGAGGCGGTCGATGATCTCCTCGAGGCTGTTGGCGATCGCGGCACGGAGGTCGGCGACGCTCTCGCGACGATCGGCCGTGGGCTGTGAACCCTTGCACTCGGACGGATCCCGCATCTCATCGGCCAC
>VAYL01000164.1:0-4674 GCA_005884305.1 Actinomycetota bacterium | reverse complement strand
GGTCGGTTCGGATGTGCCCGCTCGCAGATGTCGGACTGCACGCGGAGTGTGCGAGGAATAGTGGGCCGCCAAGTAGGAACCGGGCTGACGAAGCTGGCATGAGGAGGACAGTCGGTTGCGCAACTCTGGATCTGGGTACGCGCCTGCGCCCGCTGCTCGCGCGCCCGCCGCTCTGGCTTCCGCTGCGCTCGCGCCTTCCCATACGGCCTGAAGGTCGGCAGCGCGGGACCGTGTTCGCGGACGGCTACTCCGACGCGCGAGCAGCCCTAGTCGGGCCGAGTCGGATCGCAGATGTAGTGGCGCCAGCGGCTTCGACCGGGCTCAGAGCATGGACCAGGCAGTCGTCGATGTCTACCGCGACCACCCGTGCTACGCCGCCGGCTGGCACAGCCCGGGCGGCTGATCTACAGGCCGAGCGTCTTGGCGATGATGTTGCGCTGGATCTCCGAGGTGCCGCCGTAGATCGTCGAGACCAGCGCCTGGCGGACGAGCCGCTCCATGTCGTACTCGGACGAGTAGCCGTAGCCACCCATCATCTGCATCCCCTCGAGGGCGGCCTTCTGGGCCGTCTCGGTGACGAAGAGCTTCACCATCGAGGCTTCCCGCGGGAGCATCCGATCGGGGTCCTCGTCGACCTTCGAGGCGACCCAGTGGGTCATCAGGCGGGCGGCGTGGAGTTCGGTCGCGAGGTCGGCGAGCCGGTGCTGGAGCGCCTGGAAGGAGCCGATCGGGCGACCGAACTGGCGGCGCTCCTTGACGTACGCGAGCGCGTCGTCGAAGGCCCGCTGACCGATCCCGAGCATCGTCGCGGCGAGGATCAGCCGCTCGACGTTCAGCCCCGCCATGAGCTGAGTCCAGCCTTGGTCCAGCTCGCCAAGGACCGCCGACTCTGGCGCCTCGACGCCGTCGAGATAGAGGTGTGCCGTCTCACGGCCACCCATGGTGGGGATCCAGATCATCGAGAGGCCGTGGTGCTTGTCGTCGGCCTTCGTCGTGCGGCAGACGACGAGGATGTGACGTGCGATCCGCGCGTTCGAGCAGAAGACCTTCTGGCCGCGGAGGACGAAGCCGCCGTTCACGCGCTCCGCCGACGTCGTGAGCGAGCCCACGTCCGAGCCGGCCTCCGGCTCGGTCATCGCGATCGCCTCGACGTTGCCGTTCGCGATCCCGCCGAGAACGTCCGCCTTCTGCTCCTCCGTGCCGAAGCGCTGCGTCGCGCCGGCGACGATCAGCGTCGTCGCATAGCCGCCGATCGGCGCCAGCCCGCGCGACGTCTCCTCCATGAACAGGCAGGCGTCGAGCATCCTGCCGCCCGAGCCGCCGTACTCCTCGGGGATCGTGACGCCGAGCCACCCGAGCTCGCCCATCTTGCGGTAGAGCGCGTCGTTGTGGGCTTCGGTATGGCTGTTTGTGAGCTCGGCCCGCTGCTCCTGCGTCCCGCACTCGCGGCGGCAGAAGTCTCGGATCGCGGCGACGAAGTCCTGCTGGGCGTCGGTAAGGCCGAAATCCACGGCGCGGGAAGTCTATGCAGCGGGGTCGCGTGCAAGCCCGGAGTCGGACTCGAACCGACCAGCGAGCACGGATGCGAGCAGTGGTCGTCGGTCGAGCCCGACGACGGCTGGAAGCCCGGAGTCGGACTCGAACCGACGACGGCTGGAAGCCCGGAGTCGGACTCGAACCGACGACCCCCTCCTTACCATGGAGGTGCTCTACCGACTGAGCTATCCGGGCGCGCGGACGAGTTTACGACCCAGGCGGAGGGCTCAGTGGGCGCGGACGATCGCCGCTAGCCGCACGAGCTGATCCGGGCTGAGCTCCAGCATGCCACTCGCCGTGTATCCGGTCTGAAGCGTCACCAACCGGTTGCCGAGGATGAACCCCAGCACGCGGCCGCCGACGAACGCTCCCGGGCCGAGCTTCGGGACTGGCTGGATCGCCCGTGCACCCGCGTCCGCGGCAGTCGCCCGGCGGAGACTGGTGAGTGCCACCCGACCGCCGTCCGCCTCGGTGAGCTGGAGGATGAGCTGGCCGGAGGAGTCGACGAAGAGCGTCGAGCAGCGCAGACTCTGGCCCGGCGCTGCCGCGAGGGTCCCCTGCTTGGAGGGCTTGAGGGATGCGACCCGGACGAGGTCATCGGCGTTCAGCGCGGTGCAGTTCCGAGTCGACTGGCCGCTCGTGGGCGCCGGCGTCGAAGTGGACGTCTTGGGCTGGGCCGTGCTCGTCGAGGCGGAGCCATTGGGCCCCGCGCTGTTCGTCCCACCGCCGCAACCGACCAGCAGCAACACCAGGAGCGCCACCGCCGCGGGCAGTCCTCGCATGCTCGCGACATCCACGATGAGCGGGCAGCATAGCCGTGGGATGAGTCACAGCCCACTGTGTCAGGGAATAAATAGCTCCGAGGACTTGACTTTTTGATATCCAGCTCCGAGGACTTGACTTTTTGATATCCGCGCGGATAGGGTCGCCTGGTCGCCGACCTATCTCCTGGTCGGCCTTATCCCCTGGGGGTCCCACGTGAAGGTAAGGAACGCTGTTGGCGCCATTGCGGCGCTCGTGATGCTGGCTGCGCTCTATCCGGTCGCTTCGGCGGCCGCACACAGCAAGCCGGTCGCAACGGTCGCGGCAGGTCCCGCGAGACACGTCAATCTCCGGAAAGCCCCGAGCCTGAAGGGCCCGGCCTTCCCCAAGCATGCCTTCATCAACCGCCCGACCGTGCCGCTGTCCAAGTACAAGGCGGCGAAGCGCGGCAACGGCGCCGACCGGCGCCCCGGCGTCAGTGCGAATGCCGCTCAGACGGCCCCCGAGACGGCGACGAACGTCTTGGGGTTCAACGGCATCACTCAGGCGACCGCCCAGTCCACCTGGCCCCCGGACATCAACGGCGCCGCCAGCAGTTCCAACGTCGCCGAGATCGTCAACCAGCATCTGACCACGTTCACGCGGACGGGGGTTCAGACGTCCGATCGCTCGCTGGCGACGATCACCGGGTACACCAACAAGTCGATCTTCGATCCCCGCATCGTCTACGACTCGACCTGGCATCGCTGGGTCGCGACCGCGGAGGCGTTCCCGGAGAGCGCGTCAAGCCAGCGGCTCTTCATCATGATCTCGACCGGCAACGATCCCGGTGGCAGCTACCTGGTCTACAACTTCAACGCAACTGATCAGTGCGGATCGGGGAACTTCTACGACTATCCCCAGCTCGGGATCAACCAGGATGCGGTCGTCCTCACCGCGAACTGCTTCCAGGGCAACACCTACCTCGGTGCGCGCGACATCGGGATCGCGAAGGCGATCCTCTACAACGGGTTCGGTTTCTCCGTCCCGGTGTTCTCCACCGCGACGGGCGATAGCACGACCACGCCGTCGATCGTCTACGACCAGAACCCGAACATGGACATGCTGACCCGCAACGGTCCCCACATCATCAGGTTCCGCAACCCCGCGAACGGGTTCTACTCGGCGGGCCTAACAGACAACGTCGTCTCCGGGTTCACGACGCCCAGCACGCCACGGGCCGCCGGACAGTCCGGCTGCACGGCGACGAGCTGCACGATCGACACGAGCGACGGCCGGTTCGTCGCGCCCGGCGTCGAGTGGGGCGCCAAGCTCTGGAACGTCGCCACCTACGGGTTCTCCGGGAACGGCTCGTTCGCAACGCCGACCTGGGGCGAGTTCAACGCCAACCAGCACACGACGATTCAGCACGGGACCGTGTTCGTGGACAGCTGCTCGGACGATTTCAACGCGTCGATGACCGCGAGCAGCAGCAACCTCGCTTGGATCAACTGGACGTCGACCGACCCGCAGGGGAGCACCTGCGGTGGGACGTTCGTTCGCCAGGAAGTCGCAACGCGGCTGGGGACGGACGCCGCGGGGACGTTCCCGGGCCACATCAATCCGTTCACCAGCCCGGCCGAGTTGACGGGTAACTTCGACTCGAACTTCGGGCGGCAGCGGTGGGGCGACACCTCATCGACGTCGCTCGATCCGGCACATCTCAAGAACGCCCTGACGTGGAACGAGTCGGTGCCGAGCAGCAGCAACTGGGGCACCCGCGCCCAGTTGGTGAAGAACAGCCCCTAGTCGGGCCGAGTCTGATCGCAGGTGTAGTGGCGCCAGCCTGAGGCTGGCGCCACTTCTACCTGTCCGCGCTCATACGCTCAGCCAGCGCTTGCCGGGCGAGGAACTGGGCGAGCTCAGTTGCTGACCGCGTCGATCGCCGCGCGGAGCGCGTCGGCCAGCGCGTCGACGTCCTCCGGCGTCGTATCCCACGAGCACATCAGGCGTACCGTTCCGGCGTCCTCGTCCCAGACGTAGAAGGGCATCGCGGCCGGAAGGGCCACGCGCAGGCGGTCGATCGCCGGAGCCGGCAGGTTGGCGAAGACGCCGTTGGCCTCGACCGGATACGCCAGCTCCACCTCGTCGATCACCGTGATCGCGTCGGCCAGGCGCTGGGCCATCGAGTTCGCCTGTGTCGCGTTGCGGCGCCACAACGCGTCCGTGAACAACGCTTCGAACTGCGCGGCGATGAATCGCATCTTCGAGGCGAGCTGTCCCAGCTGCTTGCGGGTGAAGAGAAAGGACTGCGCGAGCTCAGGCCGCATGAACACGACGGCCTCCCCCATCAAGAGGCCGTTCTTCGTGCCGCCGAACGAGACGACGTCGACGCCG
>VAYL01000123.1 GCA_005884305.1 Actinomycetota bacterium | reverse complement strand
GAGCTCGAGCCTGGCGGCGTCGTTCGGATGTTCATTCGCGAGGGCGCTCAGCGCCTGAACGAGGCCGGTGGGGTCCCGGCCGTAGCTGCCGAAGCGCCCGGTGTAGACGAGGGAGATCCGCCCTGGGTCGAGCAGACGCCTAGCCGCGGAGTCGTCCGCGGCGCCGTCAACGAGATCCGGATCCCAGCCGTTGGGGATCAGCTCGGGCTGGAGTCCAAGCCGCGTGCGCAGATCATCGGCCGCCGGGCGGCTGACGCAGACCACGGCGTCCGCCGCGCCGAGCCAGCGGCGCTCCAGCCGCTCGTCAAGGCGACGCTGGGCCGCGGTCGGGAAGGGCGGGCGGATAGGCTCGAAGGTCCAGCCGTCGCGCAGGTCCGCCACCCACGGAACGCCGCGCCTGTGAAGCGCCCTTCCGATCAGGTGAACGGATTCCGGGGGTGAGCTCGTGATCACGCAGTCAAAGCGCTCGCGCGAGTTCGCCCGCAGCGCGTCGCGCAGCGCGAACGGCGCCCACGCCAGGGCCAGCGGCTCCGGAACCACCACGCGGCTCAGGATGTGCGGGCGCCCCGAGTAGGTGTCGCTGTCGAACAGCGCGTCGACCCGGTGGCGGCCGTGAAGCCGCGCCCGCACGCGCTGAAGGTCGGCCGAGCGGATCACGCCTTGCTCCGTCGCGGCATCGCCGGTCCCGTAAGCGGAGGTCGTGAGCACGGTCACCCGGTGCCCGAGCCGTCGCAGCCACTTGACCATCGCGGCGGGCCTGTGGGCGCCGGTGTCGCGGCACGGGGGATAGAAGTACGCGACGAGCAGGAGGTTCACGACGCCAACCTCCGATGACGTTCGCCGATCGCCTCCGCGTAGGCGGCGTCCATGCGGTCGAGCAGGCGGGGCCAGCTCCAAAGGCGCTCGGCCTTGGCGCGACCGGCGGCTCCGATCGCGGCGCGTCCCTCACTCCCGGCGTCAGCGAGGCGCTCGATCGCGCCTACGACCGCCTTCGGGTGCGCGGGCGGGACCAGCAGCCCGGTCTCGCCCTCGTCCACGACCGCCTTCACCCCCGGGTATTCCGTCGCGATCACGGGAAGCCCGCACGCCATCGCCTCGATCAGCACGATGCCGAAGGACTCCGGCGGCTCCGTGGTTAGGAGCATGAGATCGGCCGCGCGCAGGATGTTCGGGAGGTCGCCGTGGGGAACGGGCCCCAGGAAGTGGACGCGGTCGGCGACGCCGGCTTCGCCCGCCCGGCGCTGGAAGTCGGCGAGAAGATCGCCGCCCCCGGCCACCAGCAGGTGAACGTCCCCGTTCGGAAGCGCGGCGATCGCATCGATGGCGACGTCGAGGCGCTTGAAGTGATGAGCTCGGTCGAGCGTCGCCACGAACGCCGCTACCACGGCGCCCTCGGGAATTCCGGCCTCCTTCCGCACGCCGGCTTCGTCATTCCCCGGCACGAACAGCTCGGTGTCGACCCCGTTCGGCATCTCCAGGAGCTTTTCGGGGTGGCGTTCGGTGATCCGGCGCAGGTAGGGCACCGATCCCGCGTGGTCCGGGGAGAGCACGCAGATGCGATCGGCCGCACGGACGAGGAGCGGCGCGACCGTGTGCTCGTACGTCTCGAAGGCGAGCCGGCGCGGGCCCTTCGCCACCAGCCGGTTCTTGTAGTGGACCAGCAGAGCTTGGCGGCGGCGCCTGCGCGTCAGCCGCCCGAGCAAGGTGAGCTCGGAACCGAAGATGAACGGATAGTGGATGTGGACCACGTCGAACCCATCCACGGCGGCGATGCTCGGGATCAGCGGCGCGTTCCCGATCGCGAAGACCGGATCGATGCGGTGAACGACGACCTCGCCCGGATCCGGCGCGTTGCCCTCGGCCGGGGAGGTGAAGACCTCGACGTGGTGCCCGCGCTCGGCTTGCCCCCGCGCGAAGCGAAAGGCTGTGTTGCCCGCCCCGCCCGGATACGGAGGGAACGTCGCCGTCAGGTGAGCGATCCGCAGCGGCGGGTGAGAGGGAACCGCGGCGTCGCTCAATCCGTCGCGCCGACGAGCCGCTCGACCCCGGCCTGCTCGATCGTCATGCGGAGCCCGTCGGCGAGCTCGATCTCCGGCTCCCAGCCGAGGAGCTGCCTGGCCCGGGTGATGTCGGGCTGGCGGACCTGGGGGTCGTCGACCGGCAGCGCCTCGAAGACGATTTCCGACCGCGAGCCGGTGACGTCGATCACCGACTCGGCGAGCTCGATCAGCGTCATCTCCTTCGGGTTGCCGAGGTTGACCGGCAGGTGGACGTCGGACTCGGCGAGGGCGACGAGGCCGCGGATCAGATCGTCGACGTAGCAGAAGCTGCGGGTCTGGCCGCCGTCGCCGAAGACGGTCACCGGCTTGTCCTGGAGCGCCTGGCGCAGGAAGGTCGGGATCGCCCGGCCGTCGTGGGGTCGCATCCGGGCGCCGAAGGTGTTGAAGACCCTCGCGATGCAGGTGTCGAGCCCCTGCTGGCGGTGGTAGGCCATCGCGAGCGCCTCGGCGTAGCGCTTGGCCTCGTCATAGAC
>VAYL01000163.1:12271-12882 GCA_005884305.1 Actinomycetota bacterium | reverse complement strand
GGATGGTGGGTGTCGCCGGCGCGCCCGTCGAGACCGCGAAGGTGTACTGCGCCTTGCCGTGGTTTGCGAGCGCCATCACCTGGTGCGAGATGTCCACCTCCACGTGCTTGCCCTTGTGCGGGTACTTCAGATGGAACTCGGCCTTCCGAGCGGCGAGCATGCGGAAGATCTTGGGGTTCGCGTTGTAGTTGCGGTTCATGCCGTTTACCTTGCGCACCGCCATCACCGCCCACTCGGTGCGGGTGCTGTACTTCTTGCCGCCCGAGGCGAAGTAACCCTGCCGCTTCAGGAGCCTGTTAAAGATCTTGACCGTCGAATTGTGGTCCCCCGGGTCGACGTCCGGATAGGAAATCTGGAACTTGTGCGATCGGCCGACCGCCCTGGCCTGGTCGGAGTTGTACTCGTGGGTGGCGATGACCTTGTAGGTGCTCGGCCGGGTGAGCTTCGGGCCCATGAGCCGGAACACGCCCTTGTTCGCCCCCTTGACCTTCTTGACGTCGGGCGCCGCCTGGCGGATGACCTTGCCCTTCCGAAGCAGCTGCACATGGACCTGCTGGCCGGCGACGAACGGCTTCAGGTAGCCGACGGCGCGTGCGCGCTTGCCGACCTCG
>VAYL01000163.1:0-12228 GCA_005884305.1 Actinomycetota bacterium | reverse complement strand
GAGGCGCCTTACCGGCGCCGGGCTTGGCGCCAGTGCCGGGAGCCGGTGCCGGAACCTCGCCGGCCGGCGGCACGGTCGTGGTGGTCGTCGTCGTGGTCACGTCTTGACCGAAGGCCAGCGACGGCGCAACGAGCGCGAGCGCGAAGACCAAGCCCGCGAGGGCCACCAATGTGAGTTGGTGAGGGGGCGTCAGCCGGCGAAACTGGCTGGTGCCGTTGCCGTTGCTGGTGTCCCGCCTCCCGATCACGCCGGGCAATTGTGGCATGCGCGGAGGCGAACTGGGAGGCCCTCTTACGGAACGAGCCTGGCGCGCAGCGCGCGAACCGGGACCGCGAACAGGATCGCGGTCACCACCGCGAGCCAGGCGGTGTGGATCAGGATCTGCACGGCGTCGGGGCCAGTGGCGAGCCCGCGGGTGATCTCGACCAGGTGGTAGAGCGGCGTCAGCCAGGCGACTACCTCTACCCACCCCGGGAGTTGATTGAAGGGGAAGAAGATCCCGGAGAACAGGAACATCGGCGTGATCCCGAGCGTGAAGAAGTAGCTGTAGAGGTCGATCTTGGGGATCAGCGACGTGAACGTGTAGCCGATGACCGAGAAGCACATGCCGCCGAGAAGCACGAACGGCGGGATCAGGATCGCCCACGGCGACTCCACGAGTCCGACGGCCGCGACGACGATCAGGACCACGATGCCGTAGATCGTCGCCCGGGTCGAGCTCCAGGCGATGTCGCCGGCGACGAGATCCTGCGGCTCGACCGGCGTCGACAGCACGTTGTCGTAGAGCCGCAGCTCGTTCATCCGGAAGTAGACGTTGTAGGTCGTCTCGAATGCCGACGACCACATCGCCGCCGACGCGATCAGGCCCGGCGCGACGAACTCCTTGTACGGGATGCCGTTGATCCCGTGGGCGATGTAGGTGCCGAGCCCGAATCCCAGTGCCAGGAGGTAGAAGAAGGGGTCGAGGAAGGTGGGGAGGAGCGCTCCCTTCCACAGCTTCGAGAACACCTGGGCATTGCGGCGCCACACGGCAGCCGCGAGCCGCGGCGAGGGGACCAGATCGCTTAACGGGACGCGGTCGCCCAGCCCCGCGTATCCCGGCTCATATGACATCGCCACTACTCACCCTCCCGGAGCGACCGACCAGTTAAACGCAGAAAGACATCCTCGAGCGTAGCCCGGCGAACGAGCGCCGAATCCGTCGGAAATCGGTCGTGATCGATCGAGCGCAGAAGCTCCTCGGCGTCCTGCGCGAACAGGGTCAGGTCGCCGTCGTGGAGCTCGTGGCCGTCGGCTCGCTCAGCGACCGTCGCGAGCAGCGCCGCGGCGTCGCAGTCATCGCCCAGCTCGAGCTCGAGCGCCTCGCGCCCGGCGTGCTCGCGAACCAGGGAGGCCGGCGATCCCTCGGTGACGATGCGGCCCTCGTCCATGATCAGCAGGCGGTCGCAGAGCCGAGAGGCCTCCTCCATGTAGTGCGTGGTTAGGAGGAGCGTGACGCCGCGGCGTTTCAGCCGCTCGAGCGAGCGCCAGACCGCGAGGCGAGCCTGCGGGTCGAGTCCGGTCGTGGGCTCGTCGAGGACGATCAGCTCCGGCTCGTTGACCATCGAGCGGGCGACCATCAATCGTCGCTTCATCCCGCCGGAGAGCGACTGCACCCGGTCGTTACCGCGTTCGGCGAGGAGCGAGAACTCCAGCAGCTGGTCCACCCGGGGCGCGGCGGCGTGGGCGTCGATCCCAAAATAGCTCGCCTGCTGCGTGAGGTTCTCGCGAACGGTGAGGTCGCCGTCCAGGTTCGTCTCCTGCGATACCACGCCGATCCGGGACTTGATCTCACGCCGCTCCCGGCGGGCGTCCATCCCCATGACGAAGAGCTCGCCGTCGCCGACGCGGGCCAGGCCGTAGATCATCTTCATCGTCGTCGTCTTGCCGGCGCCATTCGGGCCGAGGAACCCGAAGCAGATCCCGGCCGGGACCTCGAAGTCGATGCCGTCGACCGCCACGCGGCTCCCGTAGCTCTTGGCGAGCTCCCTTGCGACAACGGCTGGGCCGTTATTGGTCACGACGAGACTATGACCGCGAACGCGATCGCGTTGTTCACGACGTGAAGCGGGATCGTGGAGTAGATGGATCCCGTCTTCTCGTATACCCAACAGAGGAGGAACCCGAGAAGCACGAGCGGCGGCACGACGGTCAGGCTGCCGCCGGAGGCGTGTATGGCTCCGAACAGGAGCGCCGATGGCAGGGCGGCCACGAGGAACGAATAGCGGTGGCGGAAGCCGCCGAAGACGAAACCACGGAAGAAGGTCTCCTCCGCGACCGGGGCGGCGAGCACGATCAAGACGAAGGCGATGATCGCCCCGATCACACCGTGGCCGAACCCCAGGTCGCCCGTGATGTCGCGCTGGTGCGGGTGCACGAGCGACCCGTACGCGATCGCGACGATGAAGTAGGCAGCCAGGGCGGCGGCACCGATGGCCCACGGTGGTCGCAGCGGCCGTCGAAGTCCCAACGACGGCGCAGCGGATGCCCACGCAGGCGAATCGTCCGCCGCCACGGCGAAGGCGACGCCGATGAACGTCGCCTCGAGCATGACCTGAGCGACGATCTTGCCGCCGAGCGAGTCGAGGCCGGGGTCGAACAGGGACACGATCAAGACCTCGATCAAGCTGAGTACGACCACGATCATGATGCCCACGAGCACGCGCGCGGGCCCCCAGGTCGACGCGACGGCGGGTGGTCCGCCGGCGGTGCCCGGGTCGGGCGGCGGCGCGGGCGCGCCCGTGGGCGGCGGCGGCGCTGGCTGGATCGCCCCGCCGAAGCCCGGCGGCGGCGATGGCTCGTTGGGGCTCACCAGTACGACGGTATTGGCAAGCCGATCTCCCAACCGCTGCCTCCGATCCGACGCCGCGATGAGAAGCGGCCCGATGGCGAAGTCCACGACTAGCAGCAGGCTGCGAATCAGGGCGCGCCACCATGGGAGCCCACCCGCCGAGTCGGCCACGACGCGGATCCGCATCGCGCGCATGCCGAGCGTCTGGCCGAAGCGCCACTGCGCGCAGACGAAGTAAGCGAGCCACAGGATCGCCGTGCCGAGGACGATTGCGGCCGCGAGGACGGTCTCGGCAGTGGTGGCGTACTCGCTCGCCACGTTCGGATCCAGAATGGTGATCGCGATCGAGTAGGCGGTCAGGCCGAGCGCGAGGTCGATGAGAATCGCGACGCCGCGGCGGACGACGCCGGCGTAGGGCGGCGCGTCGGTGGTCAGCTCGGTAGCGATCACGACCCGAGATGGTGCCGGATGGCCATCAACGACTCGATGTCGCCGCCGCCATCGCGGCGAATGAGGAGCGCCCTGATGCCGGCAGCCCGCGCTCCCTCGAGGTCCTCGTCCTCGGTGTCGCCGACGTGCAGCGCCTCGCCGGGCTCGCATTCCGCGGCGTCAAGGGCGGCCGTGAAGATGGCGGGATCGGGCTTCCGCACGCCGGTCGCGGCTGAGGTGACGACCGCATCCAGACCATCCGCCAATCCGCAACGGTCGAGCACCGAGGGCAGAGAGACGTCCCAGTTGGATACGCAGACGAGCCGGAGCCCCAGCGCTCGGAGCTCGGCGAGGGCGGGTGGGGCGTCGGGGTAGGCCTGAAAGCGGATCGCCGCCATCAGCTGCTCGGGCGTCACCACGCGGCCGAGCTCCGAGGACACGATCCGCGCGCAGCGGCGGCGCAGGTCGGCCAAAGACTCTGCGTCGCGCCCCTCGTGGCTGTGCTCGCGGTAGTAGCGCATCTCGGCGCGCATCGCTCGCTCCACTCGTTTCTGGTCGCCGATGCCGAGTTCGGCAGCGAGGAGAGGCCAGGGCGGCTCGAGCCGAACCAGCGTCCCAAGCGCATCGAGGAGCACACAGCGAATCACCGCCCCATTCTCACAACGCCCTCAGCAGGCACCCGCCTCGACCCTGGACTTTGTCGGCATATGGACAACAATCCAGGGTCGGCAGTTATGGCTGCCCTCGCTGCCCCTCCTTTTGCGCCCAACCGAGCCTGAATGGGAGAATCCCGCGCCGTGCTCCTCCTCGCCGACGGCCAGTCGGACCTGATCGCCGCCCTGATCACCATGGGCGTGGCGATCCTCATCGCGCTCGCGGTGGACCGGCTCGTAATCGCGCGCGGCACCCGCGTCGCGTCCCGGATGGCGGACACGACCCTCTCGCGGACCACCCGGACCCGCCTGCGGCTGATCCGCCGGCTGGTCTTCGTGATCATCCTGGCGATCGGCGCGGCCCTCGCGCTCAGCCGGTTCCACCAGTTCTCCCGCCTCGCGACCGGGATCCTCGCCTCGAGCGCGGTGCTCGGTTTGGTCATCGGCTTCGCGGCGCGCCAGACGCTGGCGAACATGGTCGCCGGCATCCTGCTCGCCATCACCCAGCCGATCCGCATCGGAGACACGGTCAGCATCGCCGGCAGCACAGGCCGCGTGGACGACCTCACGCTGTCCTACACGTACATCGACACCGGCGATGGCCGGCTGCTAGTGGTCCCGAACGAGCAGGTCGTGTCGTCGCCCGTCTTCAACCACTCCACCGGCGACCGCACGGCGCCGGCGACCGTGTCGGTGTGGCTGCCGCCGCCCGCATCGCTCGATGAGGCCCGCCGCGTGCTGAAGCCGGCCGGGGCCACGGAGATCAGCGTCGCCGAGATCACCCCGGATGGCATCCGGCTCGAGCTCAAGGGATCGCGCGACCGCGAGCGCACGCAGGTCGGCGACGAGGAGTCCGACCTGCGCGAGCACGCGCAAAATGCGCTTCGGGCGGCGGGCCTACTCGAGGAATGGCACCCGCCGGAGCGGTGATCCCGCCCCGGTACCCTTTAGCGACCTCATGACGCAGCGGGCGCGCAGACGGCATCGTCGGTCGCGAGGCTCGATCCGCCGCAAGCTCCTCGTCGGATTCGCAGTCTTCGTTGCCTTGATCCTCCTCGCGGTAGGAGGCGCTTCAGCGTGGGTGTACAGCATCGCCAGCAAGGTCAACATCGACAACCTGAAGCCGATCCACCAGGGCTCCAATTCGGTCGTCTTCGCGGCTGACGGGTCGCGTCTCGGCTACATCCAGTCCGACACGATTCGCCACCCGGTCGACGGCAAGGACATCCCGGACATCCTCAAGCAGGCCACGGTCGCGATCGAGGACAAGAACTTCTATGAGCATGGAGGTATCGACCCGATGGCGATCCTGCGGGCCGCGGTAGAGGACGTCAAGGCTGGAGCGCCGGTCCAGGGCGGGTCGACGATCACCCAGCAGCTCGTCCGCAACCTGTACATCCAGAACCCGCAGGAGGACATCGAACGCAAGATCCGCGAGGCGGCGATGGCGGATCAGTTCGAGTCCGAGCACTCGAAGAACTGGATCCTCAACAAGTACCTGAACACCGCTTCATACGGGACCACAGACGGGCAGACCTCGGTCGGTGTCCAGGCAGCCGCCGAGACCTACTTCAACACGAGCGTCAAGCACCTCACGCTCGCCGAGGCGGCGATGATCGCCGGCCTGCCGCAGGCACCGTCCGAGTACAACCCGCTGCAGAACCCGAACGCGGCCCTCCAGCGCCGCAACGAGGTCCTGCAGGCGCTGCAGGACCAGGGCTACATCAGCCGCAAGGACTACGAGACCGCCCTTCAGAGCGGGCTCGGCCTGAGCCGCGGCTACAAGTACCAGGAGATCAAGCAGCCGTACTTCTTCGACTACGTCCAGCAGCAGCTGATCGATCGCTACGGCGTCAACACCGTCCGCAACGGGGGACTCAAGGTCTACACGACCATCAATCCCACGCTCCAGGCCGACGCGCAGGCGGCCGTGGACTCGTGCTCGCTCTGTGCCTCCGACTCAACCGTCGCCTCCGCGCTCGCATCCGTCGACGCCACGAACGGACACATCCTGGCGATGGCCTCCTCCCGCGCGTACTCGCCGACGTCGCAGTTCAACATCGCCGCCAACGGTCACCGCCAGCCAGGGTCGTCGTTCAAGCCCTACGTGCTGGCGACGGCGCTCAGCCAGGGCATGAATCCCGACTCGACCTACTACTCGAGCAAGTCGCCGATGACCCTGACTCTCGACGACGGGACCACCTGGACCGTCAACAACGCCGAGGGCGCGGGCGCGGGGACCGTGGACGTGCGCCAGGCGACCATCGACTCGATCAACGTCGTGTTCGCGCAGCTCGACCTGGACGTCGGGCCGGACAACGTCAAGCAGATGGCGGAGAAGCTCGGCATCACCTCGCCGCTCGACGCGATCCCGGCCGAGGGCATCGGCGGGCTTCGCATCGGCGTGACCCCGCTCGAGCAGGCGGACGCCTACGCGACGTTCGCCGACGGCGGCATCCACCATCCACCGACGGCAATCGCGAAAGTGGAGTTCCCAAACGGCAAGACGGACGTCCCGGATGCGGGCGCCGCGCAGCGCGTGATCTCCGACGGAATCGCCTACGAGGTCACGGACATCCTGAAGGGCGTGATCACCGAGGGCACCGGTGCCGGCTACACGGACTTCGGCTGCCCCGCGGCTGGCAAGACGGGGACGTCCGAGGGCCTGTCCGACGCCTGGTTCGTCGGCTACACGCCGCGGATCTCGACGGCCGTGTGGGTGGGACATCCCGAGTCTCGCGACTACACCGGCTACGGCGGGCCGACCGCTGGACCGATCTGGCGCTCCTACATGGAGGCGGCGCACGGCAGCTTCTGCAGCGACTTCCCGCAGCCCCAAAACCCGTTCCAGCCATCCTCGAGCTGGAGCGGCGCCCATTCGGTCTCAGCGTCCTCGAGCGGTTATGGCGGCTCCAGCTCCAGCTCCGGCGGGACGTACGTGCCCCCGAGCTCAGGGAGCACCACCGGGAAGTACCCGAGCCAGTACTACGCGCCGGGTGCGGGCGCCGGGCCTGCACCGACGCCGAGCCCCGGCAACAGCGGTGGTGGCGGGCCTCCCGCGGGGTCGCAGGGTAACGGCGGGGGACCCCCGTCCGGCGGCGGCGGTACCGGGGGCACCGGCTGAGCTTCGGTTGGAGGCGCGCGGCGGGCGCCGCTGCGCTCGCCCTCCTCGCCGCAGCCGCGATTCCGCTAGCCGCGCCGGGACCTGCGTTCGTTCCCGGGACGGACGCAGGCTCTGCCCGCTGGCTCCTCGGCGCCTACGGCGATGGGCTCGGGATCGCAACAGGCGACTACCGCGCCGCGCTGTGGGTCGCGTTCGCCGCCTATGTGGTCGTCGTCGTCTCGGCGGGTGGGTTGGGCCGCCGCACGATCCGCTGGGCTGTGATCGGTGGAGTCGTCGCCTTCGCCCTCGCCCCGCCGCTTCTCTCGCTCGACGTCTACAGCTACCTCTCCTACGCCCGGCTCGGGACGCTGCATGGGCTCAACCCGTATGACTACGCGCCGGCCGCGATCCTGCACGACGCGGCGGCCGCCCGCGTGCAGGACTACCGCGATGCGACGAGCGTCTACGGACCGCTGTTCACGGTCGGCAGCTATCCGCTTGGCCTGATCGGGGTGCCCGCCGGGATGTGGGCGATGAAGGCGCTGTCGGCGCTGGGTGTGCTGGGAGTGGCGGGCCTCGTGGGGCGCGTCGCGACATCGCGCGGGATCTCGCCCGCGCCCGCGGCTGCGTTCGTTGCCCTGAATCCGCTCGTGCTGGTCGACGTGATCGGCGGGGCGCACAACGACGCGCTGATGATGGTGGCGCTGATCGGTGGGGCCGCGCTCGTCCTGTCCGCGAGGGAGGCGAGCGGAGGCATCGCCATGGCGGCAGCCGTCGCGATCAAGCTCCCTGCCGCGGTCGCCGCGCCATTCGCAGTGCTCGGTGCGAACGACCGCACGGGCCGGACCCGGCTGTTGGTGGGGCTCGCGGTCGGGGTGCTGGCACTCACCGCCATGGCGCTCGCCGTGTTCGGGACCGCCGCCGTGCACGGGCTGGACTTCCTCTCCGGAAGCCAGCAGCACGTGAGCTACCACAGCCTCCCGGCCACCGCCGCTCGCGGGGTCGGCGTCGACGTGGACGTCATGCGCGTCGTCTTCGCGGTCGCCTACGCCGCGCTCGCCGTGTGGCTTTTGGTCTGGACGGCGCGGGGCGGCGACTGGGTGCGCGCCGCCGCCTGGGCGGTGTTCGGGCTGCTGTGCGCGACGGTCTACCTGGTCCCCTGGTACTTGCTGTGGGCGCTGCCGCTGGTGGCGCTTGCGCGCGACCGCACGCTAGTCGTCCTCACCCTCGCGCTCTGCGCCTATCAGCTCACGGTAGGCGTGCCCGGGTAGGACCGCGGCGGCGGGCGGCGCCGATCAGGGCGATCGGCACGCAGACGCCGACGATCACGATCGCGGCGACCGGATGGGGCAGCGCTACCTCCGAGAGCAGCAGGACGGCGACGAGCGCGACGGACACCTTGAGTGAGAAGCCGACGAGGCGTTCGTGACCGGGAGAGGGACGGGCTGCATAAATCGCCATGGTGATCGCGGAGGCGCCGAGGGCAGCGGCCGTCGCGCCGAAGGCGATGACGAGATAAGCCGTCAGCGGGGGCGAGTAGCCGCATTGCGGTCCGGCGCACGCGGAATCGACCGTCGCGCCGACGACCGCCCCCGGTATCACGGCGAGGTAGGCGAACAACACGGCGCCAAGCGCGGCGAGCACGCGCACGCGGTCAATATACGACTGGATGACTGATTCCCAATCCCCGCGCACCCGGATGATCCGCCCGGCACTGCGCATTTCCGCGTCCTCGGGCTTGCCCTTGCCGCCAGCAAGGGCTGCGCCCTGCGTCCTTGAACTGCTTGGCCGGGCGAACCCCCGGGCACACGCGGATTGGGAGTCAGTCATCCCATGACTGGCGAGTTCGACCTCATTGCCCGCCTCGTCGAGGTGGTCGAGGAGGCAAGGCGCGATGCCGGCGCGTCCGATGCCGAGTCCGGGGTCGTGATCGGAAGCGGCGATGACGCCGCGGTGACGGCCCCCGACGGAGTCTCGGTCACCTCCGTCGACGCGTTCGTCGAGGGAGTCCACTTTCGCCGCGACACGGCGTCGCTCGACTCGATCGGGCACAAGGGGATGGCGGCGGCGCTGTCCGACCTCGCGGCGATGGGCGCCGCACCCGGCGAGGCGTATGTCCAGCTCGGGATCCCTACGGACCTCGACGAATCCGGTAGCGTCGAGCTCGCGACGGGGCTCGGCCGTGCCGCTGCCGCGAATGGCGTCGCCGTGATCGGAGGGGACGTCACTCGAGCACCGGTCCTGCTGCTCGCGCTCACCGTGGTCGGCCACGCTGCGGATGCCGACGAGCTCGTGCTGCGCTCCGGCGCCCGGCCCGGAGACGTCGTCGCCGTCACCGGCGAGCTGGGCGGAGCGGCGGCCGGCCTCGTCCTGCTACAGCGCCCGGAGCTCGCCGCGGACCTCGGTGAGGAAGTCGCCGTGGCCCTGCGCGGCCGCCAGCTCGAGCCGTGGCCAAGGCTGGCGGCGGGCCGTGACCTGGCGAAGGCCGGCGCCACGGCGATGATCGACCTGAGCGACGGGTTGGGAGGCGACGCGGCGCACGTCGCGCGGGCGAGCAGCGCCGGCCTCGCGATCGAGCTCGAGGGCCTTCCGCTGCAGGCGGGGGTAGAGGCGGTCGCGGACGCAGCGGGCCTGGACCGCTGGGACCTGGCGACCGCCGGCGGCGAGGACTACGAGCTTCTCGCCACCCTCCCGCCGGAGCGATTGGCCGACGCTCGCTCGGCGGTGGCCGGCACCGGAACTGCGCTCACCCCGATCGGCGAGGTCACCGAGGGGGAGGGCGTATCCCTGCGTCAGGCGGACGGATCGGTGCGGGAGGCGTCGGGGTTCGACCAGCTGGGACGCTGAGTCGGTTATTCCGGTGAGGGGCCGCCAGGCCCCGAAACTGACATGTGCCGTTGCCGTTGCTGATTTTTCGCCAACCGCATCATGCGCAGCTTGAACAGCATCTCGCGTGCAACCGCCCGCGAATCCACGTGGTAGGTCCTGCTCGCGATCTGTTCCTTGAGGTGGGTCACTGTCTCAGTCAGTGGCGCGGAGGGTGTTCTCATGAGGGGGCTTTAGCCCCCGAAACTGGCTGATGCCGTTGCTGGTGCTTGTGGATCCCGGCGACTCATGCCTCCTTACCTTTCACTCCAACGATCGTCACCGGCGCGCGAGGACGTGATCGGACGTGCGTCCAGAGGCACGACTTCTTCCGCCTCCATCCCGCTCTCTGCGTGGATTTCCCGTGGTGGCCGGAGAGCGCCGGGTCGCCTCGCGGGTGGTTGCGCGCCGCGGATGGCGACGGCGAGGATGCCAAGAAGGCCGCCGACGACGAGACACGAGGCGAGCATCGGCCAGAAGCCGAGCTGTCCGTCGCTCACCATCAGCAGAAGCAGCCACGGCGCTGCCGATCCGAGCGGTCCGGCCACGTCGCCGATCGCAAAGGCGAACGGCACCACGGAAAGGGTGCCAGCCCCTAGGACGAATGGCCAAGGGAGCGGACCCCGCCGTCCAGCGCACGTGAGCCAGACGTGCGCGGTAGGCACCAGGAGCAGCGCGAGGTACGGGTTTGCCAGCCAGGAGATGAAGACGGCGAGGGTCGAAACGGCTCCAAGGGCCGGGACGGCCGCCGCTCTGGGAAGGACCGCCGGTACGCGCCAGCCCCTGATCCCGTAATAGACGCCGGCGACGATGAGCGCCAGGAGAACCATCACCACGATCTGTCCGGCTCCAATGCCGAACAGGTTCGGGTCGAACGGGAACGGGGGGCTCGCGACCAGCCCGACGAGGCTCAGGAAGTAGAAGAAGACGAGCGCGGCGAACAGCGGCAGGGCGCGGGAGGAGGCCCAGCCGACGGCCCACCCAACGCCGGCGTGACTCCGCACCCCTCGGCGCATGCCGTCCGCGGCAGCAAGCGCTGCCGGAATCAGGAGCGTGAGCGCGAGGAGCGCGAGCGTCCATCCCGGAACGAGGTTCCCCGCGAGGGGCACGTAGGTGCTGGGTCCATGATCGAGTGGTGCCGTGTCCGCGTCGACCGTGACGGCCAGGAGCAGCGCCGTACGGCCGATGTCGCCAAGCGTCGAGGAGCCCAGGTTCTCCTGGCCGTCCTGCGACGGCGGGAGGGGCGGCTCACCCGCCGACGAGAGGCCGACCGCGGCCACGCCGTGCTCGATGAGGACCGCCTGCTCGCTGAGCCCGCTTGGCAGCGCGAGCCCAACGAGCTCGCTGAACGCGCCCTCCGAGCTCTGGGTCAGGTCGGCCTGGTCTCCGAGCTGATGCTCGGCGGTCCGCACGAGTTGGGCCGACGCGCTCGCCGAGTCGGCGGACGACTGTAGGACGAACGGCCCGTGCGGATCGCTCGAACCCGGTTGCCACAGGTCGATGAGCGCGTCGACGCTCGCGAGGTCCGGGTAGGCGGTGGCGAACTCCCGGGCTCCGAGGACACCGGCGCTGGACCCGTCGGTAGAGACGAACACGAGCGTCTTCGTGTGGCTCTGGGCGCTCAACTCGTCCACGAGCTCCAGCAGCGCGGCGGTCGCAGCGGCGCTGGACGCGGCACCGGGCCCGCCGCCGGAATCGCGCGGCGCCATCACGACCACCGAGCGGTCGGTGTCCCCGGGGAGCGTGAGGATGACGTTCCGCAGATCGACGTCGTGACCGTCGAACTGGCCGCTGAACCGCTGCTCGCTGATCAGCCCGCCCTCGACCTGGCGAAAGTGCTGCTCGACCATCTGTGCGATCGCGGCGTCGCCCTCGCTTCCCGGCGTTCGATCGGGTGCTGCGTCCGTGATCTGCCGGTCGAACCGCGCCGCGGCGAGCTCGTCGAACTCCGCCGGTGCAGCCACGGCCGGCAGCGGATCGGGGGGCGCCGTCAGGGCGAAAAGGAGCACGACGATCGCCAGCAGGGCCGGGGCGAACCCTGCACGGTAGATGCGAAAAGAGACCATAGTCTGCTGGTGAGGGGCTTTAGCCCCGAAACTGGCTGGTGCCGTTGGTCATCTGCTGGTGAGGGGCTTTAGCCCCGAAAACTGGCAGGTGCCGTTGCCGTTGCGGTTGGCGGGTCAAATTACTCTTTGGATGAAAGGAGTCCGTGGCAGCCGCCAATACAGGGTCAGCGCGCATCCTGCTGGTCGACGACGAACAGTCGGTCCAGACCCTCTTGACGTATCCGCTTCGCAAGGAGGGATACGAGGTCGTGGCCGCGCATGACGGGCGCGAGGCGCTCGACC
>VAYL01000122.1 GCA_005884305.1 Actinomycetota bacterium | reverse complement strand
TGCACAGCGCCTCACCCGGGGCCACCTCGACTGCCGCGTCCTCGACCGTCCAGGTGGAAACGCCCTCGAGGCCGTAGATCGTCTCCTCGAAGCCGTCGTGGCTATGCGGGGCCGGCATCTTGCCGCGCGCCGAGATCCCCACCTCGAACACCGCCGCGCTTCCACCCGAGTCGGCGCCCTCGACGAGGAAGCGAACGGTCGTGTCGCCGAGGCGGATCAGCTCACCATTCACTGCCGCAGATCCTACGACGCATAGACTCGGCCCGGTGGACGAGGGGGGCAAGATCGGCGTCTTCGAGCGCGAAATCGCCGCCTGGAACAGGGATGATCTGGGCGGGGTCATAGCGGAGCTCGATCCGGATCACGAGTGGGACCTGAGGCGCTCGGACATCCCCGGCGAGAAAGAGGTCCATCGCGGGCACGACGCCTATCTGGGCTTCGCCCGGCGCTGGCGCGAGGCGCTCGGGCCAACGCGACTCGAGATCGTGGAGGCGAGGGAGCTGCCTGACGGCCGCCTCTTCACCGTCCTCAAGCACTCGGGGACCGGGACGCACAGCGGCGCTGCGGTTGAGCGAAGGACCGTCCAGCTCCTGAGCTTCAAGGACGACAAGGTGACCCGCACCGAGGTCTTCGGCGATCAGCGCGAGGGCCGCGCCGCAGCTGGCCTCGGCCGATGAAGCTCGTCGTCATGCAAGGGAGGCGCCACAAGCGAAGCCGAGTAACGCGCCGCCTTGCCCTTGCGTTATTTGTTTGACGCGATTCCGCTAGGCAGCGCGGACTAGCTTCTCCCGCTCACTTCTCCTTTCACGCGAGGCTGTCGCATAAACCCAAAGTGAGGCCCTGAGAGCTCGTGTCAAGCCTCTTTAGAAATGGGCGACCGATGCGTCATCCGGCGCTTGCAGACTGCTCTCCCTCAAACTGCGCCATTCAAGGCGGCCGTAGGAACTCCATCGTCACCCAGGCCGGGCGAAAGCCGAGCCGCGCGTAGAGCTCCTTCGGGCGGTCCTCGTCGTCCGCGGTGATCCAGACGTCGCGGACGTCGCCCGCCGCCTCGACCGCTGCTCGGGTCATCGCGGTCCCACGCCCGGCGCCGCGGTACTCCGGATGGACGTAGACGTGGGTGATCTCGGCCGCCCCGCCGTAGCGCTCGAGCTGGGCGAACGCCACCGGCGCGCGGTCCTCCCGCACCGCCAGGACCTGCGCGCCGCGGCCGAGTGAGATCTCGCGCGCGTGGGCGGGGTAGTCGCCTTGATCCAGGCCCGGGAAGTCCTCGAAGCCCCAGGCGACGCGCAGGTTGTCCACCGCGTCGTAGGGAACCTCCTCGACCACGATCTCGGGGCCCGGTGGCAGCGGGGCTTCGTGTCGCATCCACACCAGACGCTCGGCTTTCCAGCCCTTGGCCTCGAAGCCGGCTCGCAGCGGTTCGGCGGCGCCGACGAGATCGAAGTCGATGCACCGGTGCTCGAGCCCGGCGAGCGCCTGATCGGCGAAGTCCGCCAGTTCCTCGACGCTCATCGCCGGGTCCTCCTCGACCCGGACGACGTTGAACGCCCAGTAGCTCGGGCGACTCGTCGCTCGCACGACCGTTCCGTGCGACCACGGCTCGAGCACGTCACAGACCGCGGCATGCGCCGCATCGCGCCAGGCTCGCGCGCGGGCCGCCGCGTCGTCGTC
>VAYL01000121.1 GCA_005884305.1 Actinomycetota bacterium | reverse complement strand
CATGTTCGGGGACGGCGCGTCGAACAGCGGCAACTTCGGCGAGACGATGAACCTCGCCGCGCTGTGGAAGCTGCCGGTCGTCTTCCTGGTCGAGAACAACCTCTACGGAATGGGGACGGCGATCGAGCGCCACTCCGCCGTGACCGACCTCTCGCGCAAGGCGGAGGGATTGGGCGTGCCGGGCGTCCGAGTGGACGGGATGGACGTCCTCGCCGTCCGCGAGATCGTCTCGGAGCACATCCGCCGGGCGCGCGAGGACCGCCAGCCGACGCTCGTCGAGGCGTTCACCTACCGGTTCCGCGGCCACTCCGCCGCCGACCCCGAGGTCTACCGGACCAAGGAGGAGGTCGAGGAGTGGCGCAAGAAGGACCCGATCACCGTATTCCGCGACCGGTTGGTGGCCGAGGGCGTCATCTCCGACGAGGCGGTCGACGAGATCCGCGAGCGGGTGGAGAAGCGCGTGCTGGAGGCGGTCGAGTTCGCGGATGCATCGCCTGAGCCGCCGCTCGAGTCCCTCTACGACCACCTGTACGTCGTGGGCGACCAGGTGCCGGGCTGGTACGCGGTGGACGAGCGAACGCCCGAGCCCCACCGCGGCGAGGAGGAGTGGGAGATCGGCGCCGTCGGTGAGGCGCGAAAGCTCGCGGAGGCGGGCGCCGCGTACGCGGGCCGGCAGAGCTCGCGAGGCCGTGGCCCGGAGCAGACGATGGACGACCGTGACGCGGCCGACGCGCTCGAGGACCGCGACGAGGATGAGCCCGAGGAGGGACCGGGCTGATGGCTCAGGTCCGGATGAGGGAGGCCCTGCGCGACGCGATGGCCGAGGAGATGCGCCGCGATGAGAGCGTCTTCGTCATGGGTGAGGACGTCGGCGTGTTCCAGGGCGCCTTCAAGGTCACCGAGGGACTCCTTGACGAGTTCGGCGAGAAACGCGTCCGCGACACGCCCATCTCAGAGAACACGATCGTCGGCACCGGAGTGGGCGCCGCGATGGCGGGGCTGCGGCCGGTCGTGGAGATCATGACCGTGAACTTCTCGCTGCTCGCGATGGACCAGATCGTCAACCACATGGCGGCGATCCCGTACATGTTCAATGGCCAGGTGCGCGTCCCAATCGTGGTTCGGATGCCGGGCGGCGGCGGCCACCAGCTGGGCCCGACTCACTCCCACAGCCTCGAGGCGATGTTCCTGCACATCCCCGGCCTGCTCGTCGCCTGCCCGTCCACGCCGGCCGACGGCAAGGGCCTTCTGAAGGCGGCGATCCGCGACGACAACCCGGTGATCTTCATCGAGCACGAGACGCTCTACGGCGCTCGCGGCGAGGTCGCCGACTCCGATGGCAACGGCGACGGGCCGCTCATCAACTTCGGTGAGGCTGCGGTCCTGCGCGAGGGCGGCGACGTCACGATCGTCGGGCTCCTGCGGATGGTCGACGTCGCCGAGCGCGCCGCAAAGACGCTCGCGAACGAGCACGGCGCCGAGGCCGAGGTGATCGACCCGCGGACGCTCCGCCCGCTGGATCTCGACACCATCCTCGAGTCCGTCCAGAAGACCAATCGCTGCGTGGTCGTCGAGGAGGGCTGGCCGCACGGCGGCGTCGGGGCCAATCTCGCGGCACTGATCACCGAGCAGGCTTTCGACTACCTCGATGCGCCGGTCCAGCGCGTCACCGGTGCCAGCACGTCGTGTCGGCGGCACTGGCAGCGTTGGAGGGGTCCATATGAGCAGGGAGCATGTAGCAGGTAGAGGCTGCGTCTCCGGTCGTTCTGCCTGCTACCTGCTACCTGCCGAAGCCTCGGAGAACGTGCCGTAGTGGCAGTCGACATCGTCATGCCGCGCCTGTCGGACTCCATGGAGGAGGGCACGATCCTGCGCTGGATGAAGTCGGCCGGCGATTCCGTCGAGCAGGGCGAAGAGCTCGTGGAGATCGAGACCGACAAGGCCAACATGGTGTACGAGGCGCCCGCTGCGGGCACGCTGATCGAGGTGGTCGCCGAGGAAAACGCCACGCTCCCGATCGGAGAGGTGATCGCGCGGGTCGGTGAGCCCGGCGAGGTCGTTTCCGATGGAGGCGGAGGGGGTGGGCACCGGGAGAGCCCCTCCCCCGTCCCTGCGTCGGCCGCTTCGCGGGAACCTCGCGTCCCTGCTCCGGACCCTCTCCCGGCCCCCACCCCGTCCACCTCCGAAGCCCCGGCGCCAGCCGCACCGTCGCCGCCTGCCGCTACGGACGACGGGCGCGTCAAGGCTTCCCCGCTAGCGCGTCGCATGGCTCGCGAGCGCGGGTTGGACCTCGCAGGCCTCGCGGGGTCGGGGCCCGGCGGGCGCATCGTCAAGGCCGACATCGAGCGCGCCGTCGCGGCGGGCGCGGCCACGCCCACGCCGCCCCCGGCCGCGGCGCCCGTGGGCCCAACGCCCGGCGCCGCCGAGCGGCCCGAGACGGCGAAGGGCAGCACTTCGTTCGAGGACCTCACCAAGCTCCAATCCACCGTAGCGAGGCGGATGGCCGAGTCGAAGGCGACCGCGCCGCACTTCTATCTCTCGGTCGAGGTGGACATGAGTCGCGCGGTCGAGGCACGAGCCCGGCTGAAGGCCGCGGCCGGCGAGGGCGAGCCCGTTCCGTCCTTCAACGACATGGTCGTCAAGGCCTCGGCGATCGCCCTCCGCGAGCACCCGCGTGCCAATGGCGCCTACCGGGACGGGCGGCTCGAGCTGTACTCGCGCGTGAACGTGGGTGTTGCCGTCGCCGCGCGCGACGCGCTCGTGGTGCCGACCGTCTTCGATGCCGACACCAAGGGCCTGCGCCAGACCGCCACCGAGACCCGCGCCCTCGCCGAACGCGTCCGCGACGGAACGATCACCCCGCCGGAGCTCTCGGGCGGCACCTTCACCGTCTCGAACCTCGGGATGTTCGGGATCTCGAACTTCGCCGCGGTCATCAATCCGCCGCAGGCGGCGATTCTCTCGGTCGGGGCGATCGCAGAGAAGCCGGTGGTGCGTGATGGCGAGATCGCCGTCGGGCAGGTCATGCCGATGACGCTCGCATGCGACCACCGGATCCTCTACGGCGCCGACGGTGCGCGGTTCCTCGACCGGATCCGGAACCTGCTTGAAGAGCCCCTGGGCCTGGCGCTTTAGCGAGGCCCGGCCCGCTCACTCCGGCGCACGGCGGATTGGGCAAGTAGGGGCGGCCGCCAACGGCCTCGACCGCCGCTTGTGGCCAGTTTGTTTCGGTATGCGGAACAAAGTGGCCACGGGACTGTCCTACTCGCCCGATTCCGTCTGGGGAGCTGCCACTTTCGTGTCCACGTCCGAACGTTCACTTGAACTGTCGCGTCGCGAATGTAGAATCGGGTACCGATAGATACATAGGGGTGTGAGGCGGAACCCTCGCGCCCTGGTCCGTAGGAGCCGTGATCGGAGATCCCGTGAGCGGCGACAACGGCCCGGCAGACGGAGATCCCGTCGCGGGGCCTGAGCGAAAGGCGGACGGGATATGGAGACAGCTGACGCGAGCGTCGTCGCACGTGAGCGCGTACGGGAACTCGTCGATGTGCCCTTGACGCGGGAGGATCGAGCGACCCTCTTCCGCTTCATGGCGATGATGCGGGCGTCGGAGGATCGCGCGCTGACCCTGTACAAGCAGGGCAAGGTGCCGGGTTCGTTCTACGACGGCCGGGGACAGGAGGCGGTCTCGGTCGGCGCCTCCTTTGTTTTGAAGCCGGAGGACCGGATGTGCATCCTGCACCGGGACCTCGGAGCGCATTTCGTCCGAGGCGTGACCCCGGACCGCTATCTGGCCGGGTACATGGGCCGGTCCGGCGGCGTCACCGGTGGCAAGGAGGGCAACATGCACTTCGGCGACCGCATGCTCGGCTGCGTCGGGATGGTCTCGATGCTGCCGGACATGGCCCTCGTCGCGACCGGGATGGCGCTCAAGTTCAAGATGCGGCACGAGCCCAGGGTCGCGATGACCTTCTTCGGTGAGGGCTCGACCGCGAACGGCCAGTGGCACGAGGCGATGAACCTCGCCGGCATCCACCGGCTCCCCGTCGTCTTCATCCTCGAGAACAATCGCTTCGCGTATTCCACGCCGAACGAGCTCGA
>VAYL01000074.1 GCA_005884305.1 Actinomycetota bacterium | reverse complement strand
GGCAACCTTCGTGCACCCGGCCTGCTTCATCGCCATCAGGTCGGCAGCCGCCTGAATGGAGTCGCGCGGCACTATCCGCAGATAGGTGCGGTTGCCCGTCGGGTAGTACTTGTCGGGCTCGCCGGGCGCGCTCCCCGGCTCATTCGTCGTTAGTCCCACGTACGTGTTCGCCGGGCTGACCTGCGGGATCCCCGCGTTGTTCAGGATCGGGATCGAGACCTCGCTCGCCCCCGAGTTGAACTCACCGATGTAGTACACGGTGTTCGGATCAGACGCCGCCTTGCGTGCGTCCGCGGCGGTCTGCCCCGGATCCCACTCGCCCGCTTGGGCGGTGGCGTCGTCGAGGGACGTGTACTTGACCGTGAAGTCACCGGCCTGGTTGTGAGCTTGATCGAGCGCCAGCTTGATGCCGTTCACCATCGGCTTCGTCTGCGCGGTCGATGCGCCCGTGAGCGGCAGACTCGAATAGATGTCGACGGTTCCACCGCCGCCACTCGCACTCGTGCTGCTGCCTCCTCCGCCACAAGCGGCGATCGCAAGTGCGATAGCGAGCGCCATGCAAACGGCTAGAGCCTTCGTTAACACCCCGTCCTCCTCTCGTACACCTGCCTTAAAGGACCAGATATGCGGAGAATATCGCTGGCCCGGGGGCCGGGGGCGTATTGGGCGATAAATGGACAATCGGTCGAAGGAGAAAGTGAGCGAATTGGACGATCAGCGCTGGGCGACATTCGACTGCTACGGCACGCTCGTCGACTGGAACCGAGGCCTCGGCGACCAACTCGAGCGGCTGTTCGGCGCGGTGGTGCGTGAGCGGGCCCTGAGCCGCTACCACGAGCTCGAACCGGGAATCCAGGGACGCGAGCCCGGCGCTCGGTACCGCCAGGTGCTCGCGGAGACGCTCGCGGACGTGACGGAGAGCCTCGGCCGTGATCTCCCCGCCGACGAGCGCGACGCATTGGGCCGCTCGCTTCCGGACTGGCCCGTGTTCGACGAGGTACCCGCCGCGCTGACCGAGTTGCAGGACCGCGGCTGGCGTCTCGTGATCCTCTCCAACACCGATCGCGAGTTCATCGATGCCTCGATGGAGCGGATCGGCGTTCCGTTCGAGCTCGCGATCGTCGCGTCGGAGGTCGGCTCCTACAAGCCGGCGCACGCCCACTGGCAGGAGTTCCAGCGCGTCACCGGTGCGGACCCGCAGCGGCACGTGCACGTCGCCGCGAGCCTGTTCCACGACGTCGAGCCATGCAGCGAGCTGGGGATCCGGTGCGTGTGGATCAACCGCCTCGGCGAGGCGGCACGGGGCGAGCCCGCGGCCGAGCTGCCAGACCTCAGCGGGCTGGCGGACACGCTCGAGCGGCTGGTGCCTGCAGGATAGATTGCCCCGTGGCGCGCTCAGGGCGCCGGACGCCTCAGATGGGCACCCAAGGAGGAGCGCGCGCCGTCGAAAGTCCATCTCTTCGGCGTATGGCCGAATGGATGGCCTCTCGGCGGGCTCACGCGGCGATGGCCTCCGCTTCCACTTCCGGCGCCACCTCACTTGCCTCGCGGTGGGCCGCGATTGCCGCGACGACCAGCGCTACCCCAGCCAGCTCGGCTGCTGACGGAATCTGAGCCAGCACGAGGACTCCGATCACGGTCGCCGTGGCCGGAAGGAGCGAGACCATCAGCGCGTACGTCGGCCGCGGGAGGCGGCGCATCGCGAGCTGGTCGGTGACGTAGGGGATCACCGAGGACGAGATTCCAACGCCGACTCCGGCGGCTAGCGCGACGGGATCCGCGAAGGCCGGGATGGCCTGCCAGCCGCCGATGGGGGTGACCACGACCGCGGCGATCAGCATCGACGCGCCCAAGCCGTCGATGCCGCTCATTCCCTCGAAGCGCGACGCGCGGTGCGCCAGCACGATGTAGGCGGAGAAGAGCCCCGCGTTGGCGAAGGCGAAGGCGATCCCGATCGGCTCGGCGACGAGCTGCACATCGGTGAGCAGGTAGACGCCGGCGACAGCGAGCAGCACGGCCAGGACGTTGCGGGGCGTCCGAGCGCCGAGGGCAGCGAGGGCGATAACCGGCAGGAACTCGATCGCCGCCACGGTGCCCAGCGGGAGCCGGTCAATCGCGAGGTAGAAGCAGGCGTTCATCACCGCGAGAACCGCTCCCCACGTCCACAGCAGCCGGCGGCCATCGCCGTCGAGGTCCGCCAGGACCCGCCACGGCCGCCGCCATGCGGCGAAGATCACCGCGGCCGCCGCGATCCGCATCCACGCGACCCCGAGCACGCCAACCCGGGCGAACAGGAGGACGGCGAACGCGGGTCCCAGGTAGTGGAAGACGGCGCTGGTGACGAAGTAGAGGTGCGGCGGAACCCGCTGAGCCATACCCGAAGATTGTCTGGGAATTCAGCCAATGTCTATGGCCAATCAGCGGTAACATGCCACGAATGGCGAAGAATCGCCGGCCCAACGGCGCCAATGCCAACGATTCCTCGATTGACGAGATCAGCCGCCGCATCGTCGCCGAGCTTCAGGGGGAGGGTCGGCTGACGATCGCCGAGCTCGGGCGTCGCGTCGGGCTCTCGGCGCCG
>VAYL01000073.1 GCA_005884305.1 Actinomycetota bacterium | reverse complement strand
GAGCCGATCGCGAGGTTCGAGTTCCCGGTCGTGTTGTTGAGGAGCGCCTCGGCGCCGCTCGCGATGTTGTTGGTGCCGGTGGTGTTCGCGTTGAGCGCGTCGAGACCGGTGGCGATGTTGTTGTTGCCGGTCGTGTTGCTCACGAGCGCGTTCGTCCCGCTGGCGATGTTGAAGGTGCCGCTGGTGTTGAACTTCAAGGCGTGCGCTCCCGTCGCCAGGTTGTCGGTGCCGATGTCGTTCGAGTAAAGAGCCCCCTGGCCGGTTGCGACGTTGTCGGTGCCAGTGGTGTTGGAGTGGAGAGCGTTCGCGCCGCTGGCGACGTTGAAGCTGCCCGAGGAGTTGGAGTAGAGGGCCTCGGCCCCGGCGGCGACGTTCCAGCTTCCGGTGGTGTCATTTTGGAGCGCGACGTCGCCGAGTGCGAGGTTGGGACCGCCGCTCGTGAGCGAGGGCATCACCGTCTCTCCCAGCCCAACGTTGTGAAAGCCCGTGAGGGCCCCGTTAAAGAAGTTGTGGCCGGCACCGACGTTGAAGTTCCCGTCGTAGTAGACGCTGCCGGTGCTGGCGAGGCTCGCCGGGGCGGCAACGGCAAGCGCTGCGATCGCGACGACAAGGGCGATGCACACGGGCCGACCGACACGGAGCGACGGGTAACGACGACGAGCTGCGGGCATGGTGACCTCCTCGATCTATTGGGCGGAGGCCATGCGGCGTTCGGACCTGCCCGAGTGCGTCGGAGGCGCCCGTCCCTGGACAGGGCGAGCCTAGACCCGTTGACTT
>VAYL01000072.1 GCA_005884305.1 Actinomycetota bacterium | reverse complement strand
CGCGCGGCAGACTTCATCGCCGAGCAGGTGACGAAGCCCGTGGTCGCATACATCGCGGGCTTCACCGCGCCGCCCGGCAAGCAGATGGGCCACGCCGGGGCGATTATCTCCGGCTCCTCCGGAACCGCCGAGGCGAAGAAGGAGGCCCTGGAGGAGCGAGGCGTCCGCGTCGGCCGCTCCCCGACCGAAACGGCACAGCTCGCCGTCGAGGCGCTGCAGGCAGTCAGATAAGAATCGCGAACCCCGACGCATCCTTGACTCGCATCGGTTGTGCGAGATAATCGAGTTCGGCCTAGGAAGGGGATTGTCCGGAATGAGGTCGTACGGGCGCATCGCACTGAGCGCATGCGTGTGCCCCTTGCTCTGCGCCCTTGCCGTCGCCCCCGGGCAGGCTTGCGCAGCCGACGGGGACCTCGACCCGGCGTTTGGCGATGCTGGGTTGGTACAGATGTTCTTGACCGGCGGTGACTCCTACGATTACGCGACCGACGTTGCGATCGACTCGCGTGGACGGATCGTGGGTGCCGGTAGCACGGTCGGCGAGTCTTTCGGGGATGCGCGCGTGATCCGTTTGAACGAAGATGGAAGCGTCGATGCCTCGTTCGGATCCGGCGGCCTAGTGACGTCCGGCTTTGGCGGACACTACGCCTATGCGTCCTCGGTGGCCGTCGATGCCGTGGGGCGGATCGTGCTCGCGGGCCGCACCACCAAGTCCGGGCTCGTGGACTTCGCACTCGATCGCTACCTGGAGAACGGCTCTCCAGATGGATCTTTCGGTGACAACGGCACGGTCTTCACCAAGTTCGCAGGGGGGTCCGAGGTCACATCGTTGGCAATCGACTCCCGTGATCGGATCGTGGCCGCCGGTACCCGAGCAGGGGGTCTTGCCCTGGCCCGCTACTTGGAGAATGGCGATCTCGACCCGTCCTTTGGAAACGGCGGCAAGGTGACCGCTCCGGAATTCGAAGCTGAATCGATCGCGATCGATTCCGAAGGCCGCATCCTGGTTGCGGGCACCGCTCAGGTTGGTTCTCGACAGACGTTCGCCCTCGCCCGCTATTTCGATGACGGCAGGCTCGACCGCTCGTTTTGTGATGCCGGGATCGCGACGGCGGACTTCGCCCATAGCAACGCCGCGGAAGCGAGCTCCATAGCAATAGATCCCCGTGGACGGACCGTGGTCGCAGGTGGCATTATCCGAGACTCCGGCAGGTCCTTCGCGTTCGCTCGGTATGACACCGACGGGACGCTCGATCGCGATTTTGGCCGTGACGGAAAGGTCACCGTGCCGTGTTCCGACGCGTTTTGCTTCGCCAAAGGCCTTGCGATCGAACCGCGGGGGCGGGTACTTGCCGTCGGGTTCCAAGGCTACGACCAGCTTCTGGTACGTCTCAACCGTCGCGGTGCGCCCGACGACGGCTTCGGCCGCGACGGCAAGGTGACGACCAACTTCGCGGGCGACGACGCCCAAGCGAACGCCGTGGCAATCGATTCCGAGGACCGGATCGTCACTGCCGGAGGGGTGTACTCATTGGAGTTCGCTCGCTACATCGGCGACGCTCCTCCGTCGCTCAAGATCCGGGGCCCCCGCAAGATCACGACGCGCCACCGTCGAGCGAGAGCGAGGTTCAGGCTCAGAGCGGACCAGGCCGTGACCTTCATGTGCCGCGTCGACTCGAGGCGCGGCAGCCGGTGCTCCTCGCCCTTCACGACCCGGAACCTCCACGTGGGCAAGCACCGCCTGAAGGTCCGCGCGACCGACCGAACGGGCCACCAGACGACCAAGCTGAAGCGCTTCCGGATCGTCCGCAGACCTTGAGCCAGTGAGCCCGGCCCACCGCCCCGGCTACACGTAGACTCCGGCGGGGATGGCATCTGGACTCATCAGCTTCGCCCGCGGCGCGCCCAGCGCCGACATCCTGCCCGTCGACGCGGTTCGCGAGGCCGCGCAGAGGGCGCTCGCCGAGGACTGGAAGCGGGCACTGTCCTACGGGACCGGGATCGGGCATCCGGGCCTCTGCGAGTGGATCGCCGAGCGCCACGGTCTCACCGATCCCTCCCAGGTCATGGTGACCAACGGTTCGCTCGAGGCGGGCGCGATGCTCTTCCAGCACCTCGTCGGCCCGAGCGATCGGGTCGTCGTCGAGCAACCCTCCTACGACCGCACGCTGCTGCTCCTGGAGCGGCTCGGGGCCGACCGGGTCGGCGTTCCGCTGGAGGCCGACGGGATCGACCCCGGTGAGCTCGAGCGCGTCGTTTCGGAAGGCCCGCCGGTGAAGCTGGTCCACGTGATCCCGAACTTCCACAACCCGGCCGGGTGCACGCTCTCCGCCGCCAAGCGCGAGCGCCTGGTCGCGCTCGCCGCCGAACACGGCTTCTGGATCCTCGAGGACGATCCCTACCGCGAGCTGCCGTTCGACGCTGAGCCGCCGCCCACGATGCTGAGCCCGGATGGCTGGCGAGTGATCCATGCGTCGTCGTTCTCGAAGACAGT
>VAYL01000162.1 GCA_005884305.1 Actinomycetota bacterium | reverse complement strand
GGAGCAGACGAAGTTGAGCGGGCGGAGCTCGCGTCCGACCACCTCCCCTAGCTGCTTGCCGGCCTGGCGCAGCGCCAGGTCGAGGGCGGCGCTCTCGTACGCCCAGCGGCGGTAGTGGCGGGAGGGGTCGCGCACGGGCGGCGCGCCCGGGAAGAGGTCGAGCTCCCCAAGGAGCTCGCATAGCTCGCCAAGGGTCTTCGGGCCGCTGAGGTCGTGGACAGGCCCGGCGTCGCGATGGGCGATGTGGTCGAGCACGTCGTAGATCACGTCCTCGCCGATGCCCTCCTCGCCGCCTCCGCGCAGGTGGATGATCGTGGAGCCGCGCGTGAATTCCGGCGAGTACTCGTGATCGTTTGCCTCGAGCTCGTAGGACTCGACGGCGATGGGGAGGTCGGCGATCGACTCGAAGGCGCTCACGGGCGCCAGGGTATTGAGTCGGTCCTGGGGGCCGTCTGGATGCCCATGGTGCAGCCAGGGGTGTGTAATGGCGGCGATGGTGGAGATCAGCAACCGCGGGCTCGGCATGCGCGAGGTCGTCGCCGTTGCCCGCGAGGACGCCGAGGCCAGCCTGACCGCCGAGGCGATCGACGCGATGGCGGCGAGCGCCCGGATCGTCGAGGAGCTCGCCGACTCCGAGGAGCCGGCTTACGGGGTTTCGACCGGCTTCGGGTCGCTGGCGACGACGTCCATACCGGCCGACCGCCGGGTCGAGCTCCAGCAGTCGCTGATCCGCTCGCACGCGGCGGGGATGGGCCCGCCGGTCGAGCGGGAGGTCGTCCGGGCGATGATGGTCTTGAGGGCGCGCTCGCTCGCGATGGGCTACTCCGGCGCGCGACCGGAGGTGGGCGAAGCGATCGTCGCGATGCTCAATGCCGGCATCACGCCGGTCGTGCCGGAGCACGGCTCGCTCGGCGCGAGCGGTGACCTGGCGCCGCTCGCCCACTGCGCTCTTGCGCTGATGGGCGAGGGAGAGGTCTTCGCGCCCGACTGGACCCGGCAACCCGCGACGGACGCGATGAGCGCCGCGGGGCTCGATCCCATCGTCCTGAGGGCGAAGGAGGGGCTCGCGCTGATCAACGGAACCGACGGGATCCTTGGGATGCTCGTCCTGGCGACCGAGGACCTCGAACGGCTTCTGCGCACCGCCGACGTCACAGCCGCGATGTCGGTCGAGGCGCTGCTCGGCACGGACCGGGCGTTTGCGGACGACCTCATCGCGCTCCGGCCGCATCCCGGCCAGGCGGCGAGCGCGGCCAACATGCACTGGTTGCTCGAGGGCTCGGCCGTGGTCGCGTCACACCGGTACGACGATCCGCGCGTTCAGGACGCGTACTCGCTCCGATGCGCGCCGCAGGTCAACGGCGCCGCGCGCGACGTGCTCGACGATGCCCGCCGCGCCGCCCGGGCGGAGCTGGCCGCCGCCATCGACAATCCCATGATCCTGCCGGACGGCAGAGTCGAGTCATGCGGCAACTTCCACGGCGCTCCGGTTGGGCTCGCATGCGACTTCCTTGCGATCGCCGCGGCGGAGGTTGGAGCCATCGCCGAGCGGCGCACCGACCGCCTGCTCGACGCGAGCCGCTCGCAGGGCCTGCCGCCGTTCCTCGCCGAGGATCCCGGCGTTGGCTCGGGGCTCATGATCGCCCACTACACCCAGGCGGCGATGGTCGCCGAGAACCGCAGGCTTGCGGCGCCGGCCTCGGTCGATTCGCTGCCCACGAGCGCCATGCAGGAGGACCACGTCTCGATGGGCTGGAGCGCCGCGCGCAAGCTCCGGGTCGCGCTGAGCAACCTCGCCGGCATCCTCGCCGTCGAGCTCGTCGCCTCAGCGAGGGGGCTGGAGCTCCGCCAGCCGCTCGAGCCCGCCGCGGCCACCGCCGCGGCGCTCGCGGCGGTGCGCGAGGCGGTGCCGGGCTTCGGCGCAGACCGCTGGCTCGCGCCCGAGCTGGAGGCGGCGAAGGGGCTTGTGCTGTCCGGTGCCGTTCTCGACGCCGTCGAGTCAGCCGCTGGAGCACTGCGATGAGCGAAGCGCGCGCTATCCACGCGCCGCGCGGCACCGAGCTGTCGTGTCGCGGGTGGCAGCAGGAGGCAGCGATGCGGATGCTGATGAATAACCTCGATCCGGAGGTTGCCGAACGCCCGGACGACCTGGTGGTCTACGGCGGCACCGGACGGGCGGCGAGGTCATGGGAGGCATTCGACGCGATCGTGCGGACCCTTCAGGGTCTGGAACACGACGAGACCCTGCTGGTCCAGTCTGGCAAGCCCGTCGGCGTCTTCCGGACGCACGAGTGGGCCCCGCGAGTCCTGATCGCCAACTCGAACCTCGTGCCGGACTGGGCCACGTGGGAGGAGTTTCGCCGGCTCGAGGACCTCGGGCTGACCATGTACGGGCAGATGACGGCGGGATCCTGGATCTACATCGGCACCCAGGGGATCGTGCAGGGGACGTACGAGTGCTTCGCGGAGATCGCACGTCGACGGTTTGACGGCTCCCTCGCCGGCACCGTGACCGTCACCGCCGGGCTTGGCGGCATGGGTGGCGCCCAACCGCTGGCGATCACGATGAACGGGGGCGCCGCCCTTTGCATCGAGGTCGACCCCGAGCGAATCCGCCGCCGCATCGAGACGCGTTATCTCGACGAGCAGGCCGACGACCTCGAGCAGGCGGTCACCCGCTGCCAGGCCGCCAAGGACGAGCGGCGTCCGCTGAGCGTCGGCCTGTGCGCGAACGCCGCGGACGTGCTTCCCGAGCTCCGGCGATTGGGCTTCGGCCCCGACATCGTCACCGACCAGACGAGCGCGCACGACCCGCTCAACGGCTACGTGCCGAACCTGATGAGCCTCGAGAAGGCGAACGAGCTCCGGCAGACCGACCCCGACGAGTACGTGCGCCGCGCGCGGGCCGCCTGTGCCGCCCACTGCGCCGCGATGGTCGGGTTCCTGGACGACGGTGCCGAGGTCTTCGACTACGGGAACAGCCTGCGCGCCGAGGCGGAGCTCGGTGGCTTCGAGCGCGCCTTCGCCTATCCGGGATTCGTCCCCGCCTACATCCGGCCGCTGTTCTGCGACGGCAAGGGGCCCTTCAGGTGGGTGGCGCTGTCGGGCGACGCGGCGGACATCGCCGCGACCGACCAGGCCGTGGTCGAGGAGATCCCCGATGACCCGGCGCTCGCGCGATGGATCCGTCTCGCCGGCGAGCGGATCGCGTACCAGGGCCTGCCGGCGCGCATCTGCTGGGCCGGGTACGGCGAGCGGGCACGATTGGGCCTTCGCTTCAATGAGATGGTGCGCTCGGGCGAGCTCAAGGGCCCCATCGTGATCGGCCGCGATCACCTGGACTCGGGCTCCGTCGCCTCGCCCTACCGCGAGACCGAGAACATGGAGGACGGCTCTGACGCGATCGCGGACTGGCCGCTTCTGAACGCGCTGGTCAACACTGCCTCCGGCGCCTCATGGGTGAGCATCCATCATGGTGGCGGGGTCGGAATCGGCCGCTCGATCCACGCCGGCATGGTCTGCGTCGCGGACGGCACCGAGCTGGCCGCGCAGAAGCTCGAGCGGGTGCTGACGGCCGATCCGGGGACGGGCGTCATGCGCCACGCCGACGCCGGATACGACCGCGCGATCGCGGTGGCGAAGCGCCGAGGTGTCCGAATCCCGATGCGGGAGGACGCGCGGACCGGTTGACTTGCCCCTACCCGCCCGAATAGGCTGGCGCCGATGGATCGCCGCGGGGGAGAGGCAGGGATGAAGTGGCTCGTCGTGTTGGCCGTCGCGTGCTTGGTGCTGTCCCTGGCGTTCGCTTCGTCGGCCCTGGGTCGGACCTTCACGGTCACCCGGGCCGACGACCCGGTTCCGTCGGCCTGTCAGAGGGGCGACTGTTCGCTACGGGAGGCGGTCGCGGCTGCTGATGCCCATCAGGGCGCAGACACGGTCGAGTTCGCGAAGGCCCTGTCTGGCGACACCATCAAGCTGGCGCAGGGAGAGATCGAGCTTCGACGCGAGCTGACGATCGCAGGACCTGGGGCACCGAAGCTTGCGGTGAGTGGGGAGCACCTGAGCCGCATCTTCCACGTCGTCGGGGGCCGGATCACGATCCAAGGGATCACGATCAAGAACGGACACGAGAACGCCACGCCGACCGGACCGAAGTGCCCGAACTCGAGCGCCTCGTATTACATGTTCGGCGGCGGGATCCTGCAGGATGCCGGGAGCCTGAAGCTGGACCGCGTCAAGGTGAGGAACAACTCCGTCGAGCGTTCACCCGCTGGCGCTGCGATTGTCGGCGGCGGCGGGATCGGGATCATCGATGGGAAGCTCCTGCTCACCCGCAGCCGGCTGGTCGGGAACGACGCGGACGGTGGGGCGATCACCGAAGGCGGCGGGCTCGTCAACTGCGTCGGAGCGGTCACGCTCAGCCGGAGCACGGTCGCGAACTCCGCCATCACCGCGTCCGCGATCAGCGACGGCGGGGGGATCTCGAGCGGCAACGGCTCGGCCAATCCGGGCGAGCTCACGCTCATCAGGAGCACCGTGAGCGATAACAATTCCGCAGCCGACGCCGTCGGCGACGGCGGCGGGATCAGTGTTGTCGGCGGACCCCTCACGATGGTGTCCAGCACGATCAACGACAACACCGCCACAGTCACCGGTGGGGGGACGGTTGCCGATGGCGGCGGCCTGTACATCATCGACTCGCCCGCCGAGGTCACTAACAGCACGATCGCGGACAACCTCGCCAGCGCCCAGGATGCGAGGGGTGGCGGGATTCTGCTCGGTGGCACCAACCCAAGCCTCCGGCTCAGGAGCTCCACGCTCGCGCAGAACACGGCCGACGGCACCAGCGCCGCGGTGGGAGGAAATCTCTCGGGATCGATGTTCGCGAGGCTGCTGAACACCATCGTGGCAAAGGGCAAGGGCGACGCGGCACAAGCCAACTGCGACGGCGACGTCAAGTCCTCCGGGCACGACCTCGAGGACAAGAACACATGCGGCTTCGACGGCCCGGGCGACCGGGTGAACAAGAACCCGCTACTTGGCGATCTCGCCCAGAACGGTGGACCCACCCGGACCATGGCGCTGAGGCGAGGCAGCCCGGCGATCGACCGCGCCGGATCGAAGAGCTCGCCGAAGCGCGACCAGCGGGGATTCAAGCGCGGACTCAAGCCGGACATCGGCGCCTACGAGTTCGGCGCCAAGCCTTAGAGGCCGGCGCGCCCGCATAGGCGGTAGCGTCGGCGCCGTGAGCGTCTGCGACATCGTGACCATCGGCGATCCGGTGCTCCGCGAGCGAGCTCGCGGAGTGACGCCGGAGGAGCTTCGCTCGCCCGAGGTCCAAGAGCTGATCGATGATCTCATCGAGACGAGGCGCGCCGCCAACGGGGCCGGGCTCGCTGCGAACCAGGTCGGCGAGATGCTGCGGATCGCCGTGGCCCAGGTGCAGGGGATCAATCCGCGCTATCCGTACAAGCAGCCGATTCCGCTCACGGTGATGGTCAACCCGGCGATCGAGCCGGCTGGCGAGGAGATGGTGGCGATCAACGAGGGCTGCCTCTCGGTCCCCGGTCTCCGCGGATACCTGGAGCGCCACGCCAAGGTCCGCGTCCGCTACCTCGACCGAGATGGCAACGAGCGCGACGAGGTCAAGAGCGGCCTCACCGCTGGCACCTTCCAACACGAGGTCGACCACCTCGACGGGGTGCTGTTCGTCGACCGCGCGGATCCGCGGACGCTCGCGACCTGGGACGAGTACGAGCGGCACCAGCGCGCGGAATTCGAGGAGCGTGCCCGCGCGATCGTGGCGCGGTACGGATCGTGAGCCCTAGCTATTGGTGCCAGCTCGCGTTGCTCGGCGGCGAGGCTGCTGACGAGGGAGTGCTGATCGAGGTCGAGGGGGAGCGGATCGCGAGCGTCGAGGTGGACGTGGCGGCGCCGTCCGAAGCGACTCGCCTGGACGGGCTGACGATTCCGGGCCTCGCGAACGCACACTCGCACGCCTTCCAGCGCGCGCTTCGCGGCCGAACGCACCGGGGGCGCGGCGATTTTTGGGCCTGGCGCGAGGCGATGTACGAGCTGGCGTCCCGACTCGATCCGGATTCGTACCTCGCGCTGGCGCGGGCGACGTACGGCGAGATGGCGCTCGCCGGGATCACCTGCGTCGGAGAGTTCCACTACCTGCACCACACCCCTGACGGCACGCCGTACGCCGATCCGAACGCGATGGGCCACTCCCTGATGCAGGCTGCGCGCGAGGCAGGGATCCGCATCACCCTTATCGACGCCTGTTATCTGCACGGTGGCATTGGCGAGAAGCTCGCCGGGGCGCAGCTGCGGTTCGGCGATGGCGACGCCGAAGCGTGGGCGGAGCGCGTGATGGAGCTGACGGGCAACCCCGGCGCACGCATCGGTGCGGCGATCCACAGCATCCGCGCGGTGGACCCGGAGTCGGCAGCGACCGTCGCCGGTTGGGCGGGCGCGCGAGAAGCGCCGCTTCACGCCCACGTGTCGGAGCAGCCGGCCGAGAACGAGGCTTCGCGCCGGGCCTACGGTGCGACGCCGACCGCTGTTCTCGCCGACGCCGGCGCGCTGGACGAGCGCTTCACCGGGATTCACGGCACGCACCTGACCGACCCCGATGTCCGGCTGCTGGGCCGCGCCCGCACCACGTGCTGCGTGTGCCCGACCACCGAGCGGGACCTGGCGGACGGAATCGCAACCGCTGAGCGGTTTCGCGCCGCCGGAATCGAGCTCGCTCTCGGATCCGATTCCCACGCGGTGATCGACCTCTTCGAGGAGACGCGCGCCGTGGAGCTCGACGAGCGGCTGGCGAGCGGCGAGCGCGGGCACATCGCGGCTTCCGAGCTGTTGGGCGCCGCGACCGAGAGCGGTCACGCCTGCCTCGGCTGGCCGGAGGCCGGCCGGATCGAGCCAGGGGCGATCGCCGATCTTGTGACGATGGGGATCGACACTCCCCGCCTGGCGGGCGCCGATCGGCGCGACGCCGCCGATGCCGTGGTCTTCGGCGCGACCGCCGCGGACGTTCGAAGCGTGATCGTCTCCGGGCGCGAGGTGGTCCGGGACGGCGCTCACGTCGTCCTCGACGTGCCGGCCGAGCTTGCTTCCGCTATCGAAGCGGTCTGGTCGTGACCTCCCTCGTCGTCGACAACATCGGCCTGCTCGTCACGAACATTCCCGAGCTTGGGGAGGGGCCGCTTGGAATCGTCCGGGATGCGGCGCTGGTCATTGAGGGCGATCGCGTCGCCGCGATCGAGCAGGCGGGCGCGGCCGGGGATAAGCGGTTGGACGCGGGCGGCAGGTGCGTGATCCCGGGGTTCGTCGACAGTCACACGCACCTCGTCTTCGCCGGCGACCGCGCCGACGAGTTCGCGGCGCGCATGTCGGGCCGGCCATATGAGGCCGGCGGGATCCGAGTGACCACCGAGGCAACCCGCAACGCGAGCGACGCGGAGCTGCGTGAGCTGACCCGCCGCCGCCGGGCCGAGGGCCTGCGCGCGGGGATCACCCACATCGAGATCAAGTCCGGATACGGCCTCGATATCGAGACGGAGCGGCGCCTTTGCGAGATCGCCGGCGAATTCACCGACGACGTCACCTTCATGGGCGGGCATCTGGTGCCCACCGAGTACGAGGGTCGGCCGAACGACTACGTCGAGCTTGTGTGCGGCGAGATGCTTGCGGCCTGCGCGCCGCTCGCCAAGTGGATCGACGTGTTCTGCGAGCGGGGTGCCTTCGACCCGGAGCAGTCGCGTGCCATCCTCGAGGCGGGTCGCCGGGCGGGACTCGGCCTGAGGGTTCACGGGAACCAGCTCGGACCCGGCCCCGGCGTGCAGCTCGCCGTCGAGCTTGGCGCGGCGTCGGTAGATCACTGCACGTACCTGGAGGACGGGGACATCGACGCCCTGGCGGGGAGCGACACCGTCGCCACCTTCCTGCCGGCCACCGACTTCTCCACCCGCCAGCCCTACCCCGAGGCCCGGCGAGCGATCGACGCGGGTGTGAACGTCGCGATCGCGACCAACACGAACCCGGGCTCCAGCAACACCACGTCGATGAGCTTCTGCATCGCCCTGGCCGTCCGGGACATGCGGATGACGATGGAGGAGGCGCTCGCCGCTGGGACGCTCGGCGGCGCCAACGCGCTTCGCCGCGATGACCTCGGGCGGCTCGCCCCCGCAACACGGGCCGACGCGATGATCCTGGACTCGGCCAGTTACGCCGACCTCGTCTATCGCCCGGGAGTGCCGCTGGTCGCCCAGACGGTCGTCGCGGGCGAGGTCAGCCCGTAGCCGCCGCCCGGGGGCCCCTTGACGACTTCTTCAGGACGCGCTCCCAGAACCGCACGTACTCCCGCTGGTGACCGATGCCCCCCTCGAGCGCCAGGCGCATTCCGG